>JAQVXN010000266.1 GCA_028709135.1 Bacteroidaceae bacterium
CATGATTTTTTGTTGCAGGGTCATCATGCTGAAGTATTTCTATCTTTGCATTTTTGTATCCTTTTTCTTCATAATAATTGCGGATTATAATTTTGGCCCGGTCAATAATATTTGTAGATATTTGGTTACCATCTTTTAATCCCATTCTTTTTTCAAGATCTTCCTGCTCCGTCTTTTTCAAACCGATGTAATTGATCTTTGTCAGTCGGGGGCGAGCAGCCAACTGAATATGCAAGTATATTTTGTCTCCCACAATGCTATCAGCCGTAATGCATACATCTGAAAATAAGCCTTGTTGCCAATATTGTTTAATAGCATTTGTAATGGGATTATCTGCTTGAGGTATTGTAACCGTTTGACCAACAGACAAACCAGAGATAC
Organism: Bacteroidaceae bacterium; assembly: GCA_028709135.1. Classification (GTDB taxonomy): domain Bacteria; phylum Bacteroidota; class Bacteroidia; order Bacteroidales; family Bacteroidaceae; genus UBA6382. The sequence goes on from JAQVXN010000266.1 coordinate 382, forward strand.
CTTGTAAAATGGTTTGATCATATTCTGTTACGCCACCAATGGTAAGACCACCAATTATATAATTGACAGGCGATGAAGAATAATTTATTTCAGGTTTTATCTTTACTATTTCTTGAGCAGATAAATAGCTAGCAATTCCCAAAAGAACTATCAACAATAGAGCACGGTACTTATTCATTATTATTATTTTGTTCAGCATTCTGAATGTTTTTTATTTTGTATTTGTTCGCTAGTTTGTCCATACCGTCTTTCTCTATTTTGATAATCTACAACGGCCTTACAGAGGCATTCCCCATCAAAATCCGGCCAATAAGTTTCACAAAAATACAGTTCAGAGTAAGCACATTGCCATAAAAGATAATTACTTAGACGCATCTCACCTCCCGTTCGAATTAATAAATCTGGGTCCGGCATATATGAAGTCGCAAGATTTTCAGAAATAACTTCTTCATTAATTTCATCTGCTCTTAATATACCACTCTTAACTTGATTAGCAAGATGCTTTGTGGTTTCAACTATTTCCCAACGAGAAGAATAGCTCATTGCTATTGTCATCGTCATAGCAGAATTGCGAGCTGTATGCTCTGCTGTAATGTTAATACGATCCAAGATAGTTTTTGGTAAACGTGAGGAATCTCCAATCATTCGAAAACGTACATTATTCTTTATAAATATTTCTTCTTCCAAGGAGCTCAAAACCAATCCCATCAAAGCAGTAACCTCACTTTTTGGGCGATTCCAATTCTCTGTTGAAAAAGTATACAAAGTAAGGTATTTCACTCCAATTGAAACACATTCCTCGGTAATTTTTTTTACAGTTTCTACGCCTTCTTGGTGCCCCATATTGCGAGTAAGCCCGCGTTGTAGAGCCCAACGACCATTACCATCCATGATAATGGCAATATGGCGCGGTACTCGCGAAAGATCTATTTGTTCTCTATAACTCATAGTTTTTATCTATTAGTTTTTATTACAATTAGGACAAATGGGAGAAAAATTATATGTAAGTGTTATCAACGTCATTTGATAAGAATCCTTATTTTTAAAACCTTCGCCTTGAATTCCTAGAGGTGCATCCAATCCGTCAATTTTATCAGACAAACTGAAATGAATAGTCCAATCAAATGCTAAATTTAAGCGTTTCCCTAATCTATATTTCAGGCCTAAACCCAATGGAATATTTGCTGTTAATGACTTATTCTCTCCGATATATGCAAATCCCATACCTAATTGCAAAAAAGGAGTAAGTCGTTTCCGTCCCATATAATTTTGATAATAGCCATAGGGCCAAAAGTTAACTTCATAAACACAACTCAAATCAACGACATGACTAGAAAAACTATAATTAAGAGGTGATGTACTTACCTTTTTAGTATTAAGATCTGCCGGATAATAATCTATCGAAATATCAGAATTTCCTTTTACACCGCCAAATGTCAACGTCGTCTTCAAATCATTTCGAGAATCAATAAGATAACGCCAAACAGCCCCTATAGCAGGACCTACATGATGGTAAAGTTTTGTATTTACGTCTCCTAAATAAGAACTTGTTCCGACCGATCCGCCAAGTTCCATTCGGAAATCAGCATCATCTTGAGCATGTATCGTTGAAGAACAAATTAACAAGCTCAAAATCATTATGAATCGTCGTCTTGTTCTCATTCAGTATTATTTCGTAAATGATGTTTGATTTGAAGCAAACGATAATCTATTTATACGTCCTCGCCAAATTTGTCCAGAACCTCCACAAAAAAGCCAAACATAATTATTTTCATCCACGACGCAACTCAAATTTGTGGCAGACAAATGCAATGGATGAATATAAGTATTCTCCTGGCCAATCCAACTGCGTCCAGCATCTTCGCTATTATAGAACAAACTTACGGTATCATTTTGACATCCCAGAAAGAAAAGTCTATTATCGTAATTAATCATTGTACAACTATTCAATAAAGGTAAGGGATGACTTATTTCTTCCGTCGCAGAATAATAGCTCCAAATATCATTATTGGCACCTAATTTATCTACTGTTTTCTTCCATAAAACTGCATTTCCAGATGGAGTCGTACCAGTTAAAAATATATTTATAAAATTCCCATTAAAACTCATTGGAGCGTAGACTGACGCAAAATTCGTTGATGGCAAATAATCACTAGAGTCGTCTAAAGAATCCTTTGTCCAGGAAAGGCCGTCTCCCGAGTAGTAAACTTTTCCATTTCCGATTCCAAAGAGTTGAGCATCACTGGCACAAACAAAATCAGTAAGACGCGATTCAGACGTTGCTGCTTGATTCCAAATCATTCCATCATTAGAAATCAAAATAGAACCATTTAAAATGGCATAAAAATTACCTTTAAATAATTGGATTCCATTTACATTTAATGGCGACATACCAGACATTTCAATTTTTTCCCAGTGAGCCCCATCATCAACAGACGATTTAAGTAAAAAACATTTATCATTTGTCTCCGCAAAAACAAAAATGTTATTATCTTTAATAAAGGCCTTCTGCTTTGTAACATCCAATAAATCATTTGAAACAAAAAGATTTTTCCAGACAAAAACTTCTGGATCTAATTTATGCACATTAACATGAACACGGTATGTTTTCTTTGCTAAGCCAGAATAAGCATAACAAGTAAATAAACGAGGGTTAGAAAAATTCAATGAATCTGTACTACTATAAAGGGTATCATGACCTGCATCAGTACGATACGCAACACTTCCGTCAGCTGTGATAGAAGAAAAAACAACGGCCTTCACTTTTGTTCCTAAAGGCAATGAATCCGGATTAAATATTTCTCTTTTAATCTGATCAATATACATAGGATAAGTACTACCATAAAGTGTAGTTACATAAGTTGTATCTTGTCCAGATGCACGTTTATTATGAACAACTCGCTGAAGAAGTCCAATGACCATATTCGTTATGGCACAATCGTTCGTAGCCCCTGTACTCTCCTCGGCTTTATCCAAACAAGAAGAAAAGGAGGAACAAATTATTAGCACAGAGGCAATGATGAAAATCTTAGCTTTATTCATAAATTATATATCTTACTACAATCTGCAAAAATACAGACTTTTTACCTATCTCACTAGTTTAAAGTGTTGTTTTATGTAAAAATGGAAACCAAAAAGGTATTTTAAGCCTTGAAATTGGGACAAAATAAAACGAGACTCATTTTTTTCTGTTAATCGTTCTATAAATGCTTTTGCTAAAATCTTCGATGTGAAAATTAAAGTTTTCATTCAGAACAATATTGAGAGCTATAACTGATTTCATAAAAACAAAAAAAGTCTTCCAAACTCTCTTCGAGCTGAAAGACTTTCTTTTAAAATGGCGGCGACCTACTC
>JAQVXN010000267.1 GCA_028709135.1 Bacteroidaceae bacterium
TACCCGTACAGTGTCCCAAGGCATACATCTTCAGAAAAAACATAAAGTGGAAAAATACGTGACTTTGTACTTCTACAAACCTGTTATAGGAAACCACCTGTGGAAAATCGTGACGCAGATGGATACAAATTTCATGCAGATAGAAGTGTTTCAGATCTCTACAGTGACTAAAATGGAACAAAACTAGAATCGTCATGATTTCACTCTCAGAGAGAACGCCTTTTCTGTTTCTTCTTCGCTTTCCGGAGGAAGAGATCAAGGCATGATTGGACATTTCTTTCTCAAAATTTTGATTAAATTCATCTATAACACAGAAAATTTCTGTAATTTTGGCTTCGGCTATCATCATTTTATTTGTTGTATCTTTTTGATTTTTAACTATAAATTTACACAAATATCCTGTGATAGCCCATTTTTTTAATACCTTTTTTACTACTTTTCTTATCCCGAACTCAAGTATATTGTTAGAACTATATTTACCTTTTCAAAATTATTCAATATTTCTACAGATTCCATGACTATATTTGCATTCGAAAATTAACCACAAAATCATATGTAGAAAAATGTGTTACTTTAAAAAAATGTTTATTGACATGCAACATGCGGTAGGGTATGTTGTGTTACTGTTACTTTTCAATATTCCTACTCATGCTCAAATTCGAATTACAGAATTGTTAGCTTCAAATGCGAGTATTAATGCAGACTCCGACAGTATTTTTTCAGATTGGGTCGAGCTTCATAATGAAGGAAATACTGAAGTTGATTTGAAAGGATATTATTTGACAGATAACTTTAAAAATCCTACAAAATGGCAATTCACAACAAGCACTATCATTTCACCTCAAGGTTATCTGCTTATTTGGTGCGATGGTAAAAACAAATACTTACATACCAATTTTAACTTGTCTGCCAGTGGTGAACAAATCGGTATCTTTTCTCCTCATCAAGAAATTGTTGATACCTTATCGTTTGGTCCACAGTTTGTTAATATTTCATTAGGACGTTTGCCGGAAGCTCCTTCTTCCATTCGTTTTTTTATGCAACCGACACCGGGAGCTGCAAATACAACACAATCATATGCGGGATGTGCCAACCAGCTAGAGATTCTCACTCCTGGAGGCTTCTTCAACAATCCTGTACAAGTTAAAATCACACAAGACTTAGGTGGAGAAGTGCATTATACGCTCGATGGTTCTGAGCCCACTTCATCTTCCAATATCTATACAGAACCTATTGAAATCACGAAGACCACAGTATTACGTGCACGCATATTTCAACAAGGCCTCATTCCTGGAAAAATCATCTCATCTACCTATTTTATTAATGAAGGATTTGAAAAACATCATCTTCCGGTGGTCTCCATATCAACCAATTCGGCTAACTTTTGGGATAGTAAAAAAGGTATTTATACACAAAATTTCAAACCAGATTGGGAAGTACCCGTAAATATTGAATTGTTTGAAAATAATGGGAGTGATCGTGCTGCTTTCAATGAAATGGCTGGCATTAAAATAAATGGACTTAACTCTTGGGAACTTCCTCAAAAGATGTTGGGTGTTTATTTCAAGAAACAATATGGCGAAGGAAAATTAGCTTATCAACTGTTTTTTGACAATTCACGCTCTACTTTTGATAACTTTTCTCTCAGGGCATCTGGTAACGATTGGAGTAACACGCTGTTTCGCGATGGCTTATTGCAACAAGCCTGCCGTCGTGGAAATGAAAATCTGGACTTGATGGCTTTTAGGCCTAGTATCGTATATCTTAACGGTGAGTTTTTAGGTATCCACAACATTCGCGAAAAAGTCGACAAAGACTACGTCGCTTCCAATTTTGGACAGAAAAAAGATTCTATTGATATGATAGAAGGTGGCGATTATGTAGAGAATGGAGATATGAACGCATGGAATTCATTAATTGCGCTGACAAAAAAAGATCTTTCTCTACAATCAAATTTTGATATTCTTTCAGGTTGTTTCGATGTTGAGAATTTCTCAGATTATATTATTGCACAGCTATATAGTAAAAATACTTCGATCACTCATAATACCATGGCGTGGAAAACTAAAAATAGTGGTAAATGGCGTTGGGTCATGATGGATGCTGATCGGGGATTCTTCGGATATGGTGATGATTTGCTTGATTATTATATGAATATCGATGTTTGGCCTCTTGCTAAAATGATGAAAAACAATACATATAAATCCTATTTATGCCGTCGTATAGCCGATCAACTATTTACTACCTTTAATCCGATTACTATATGTAAACAAATTGATGAACATCAGAACGATATTGAACCTATGATGGCAAAACAAATCGCACGCTGGAAGGGCACAACTTCATCATATGGTAATGCGATTCCCTCTATCGATTATTGGTATAATGAGGTTGAAAAACTTAGATGTTTTGCTTATGGACGTCCATCTGTCTTACTCCAAAACCTTACCGACTATGGATGTAGCAAACCGGCACTTTTGTCCCTTTCTTCTTTTCCTGCCAATGCCTGTACTTGGACATTTAATCAAATGAAAATATCTGAATCTGCCTGGTACGGATCATATCCTCAAAATATGCCTATTACTCTTACTGCAAAGAAAAAAGCCGGATATAATTTTAAGGGATGGCGTGAAAATACATTGAGCGAAGTCATTACGAAAGAAAGCATTTGGCGCTATCTTGACGATGGCAGTGACCAAGGCATAGCATGGAAAGATACAACATTCGATGATAGCAACTGGAAAACGGGACAAGCTCCTTTAGGTTATAAACTCAGCAATATCAAAACTACCATTTCATATGGTTCGAACAGCAGCAATAAATATGTTACCACCTATTTTAGAAAGCACTTCAATATCACCACACCTCTTTCGGATATAACTTCATTTAAAATGAATTTACTTCGTGATGATGGCGCTATTGTATATTTGAATGGAAAAGAAATTCTGAGCAGCAATATGCCTCTTACGAATATCAATTATAAAACACTTGCCCCTTATGCTTGTAGCGAATTGGCGCAAACTACTTACGCTACATATGATGTCCCCATCACTGATTTGAAAGAGGGCGATAATGTTTTTGCTGTAGAAGTACACCAGGCTAGTGTCGCTAGTAGCGACTTGTCTTTTGACCTTGAATCTATTGCAGAACAGGCTGGTAATCCAGAAACATACGTTTCAAATGATGAAACTTGCGAATTTTCTTTACAAGGAAATCGTTCGATGACTGCGGTTTACGAATCGAATGGACAAAATCTTGTACCTGATAGTATGAATACTGATTTTGTATTTTACAAGGCGAAATCTCCTTATATTGTTCAAGGTGATGTTTATATTAAGGAAGGTGCAACGCTACGAATTGAACCTGGTGTACAAGTCTGGATGTCTCCAAATACTCATTTCTATGTTCATGGATCCATTCAAGCAGAAGGATTGCCAACAGACAGTATTCTTTTCCGCCTGAACCCTGCCTATAATGCCAGCAATAGCTGGGGCGCTCTTTGTTTTATACATGCTTCTGACACGACACGAATGAGTTATCTGGAACTTCGAAATGCCTCAAATGGCCCAATGGCATATAATTGTGTAGCTGCCATTTCAGCTTTTGATGCTGCTCTCCGTCTTGATCATATTTTGCTTCAGGACATCGATAGTAATCCGGTTGCCGTTCGGTATGGTGATGTTGTTCTTTCTAATAGTAGCCTTCATTCCAATGAGATCGGTGATCTCATTAA
>JAQVXN010000268.1 GCA_028709135.1 Bacteroidaceae bacterium
ACGGCCATGCGACGTGCTTCAGCTGATTATATTGCGCTTTGCGATCAAGATGATATATGGGAAGCAGATAAGCTTTTTTTACAAGCAGAGGCCATTGATGATAAAATGCTATGTAGTGGTTTTTCTGTACCTTTTTCAACCGAAGGTTATCCAGTTTCCTTTGATCATCGGCGCCCTAACTATCATATTTTACGCGTTGCATATTTGGGCGCTTTACCAGGTCATACATTTTTGATGAAGAAGAAGTTGTTAAGTTACTTATCAGAGGGGGAACGCTGTCCATATCTTTATGATTGGCAATTGCAATTGGTCGCTGCTGCTGCGGAGAGTATTGTGTTTGTGGACAGTACGCTTGTTCATTTCAGACGTCATGCAGGAGCAGCAACAGCAAATTTGCCCGTCGATAATCATTTTGTCAGTAAGAGTACACGACAGTATATAACGATAACCTTGTTTCATCATCGCAAGTTACAAGCTGCTGTTCGTGAACGTTTTAAAATAATATTAACGTTGTTAGACAGCTTCCCTTTTCAGACGCAGTCAATAAAAGACTGCCGTGAAATGGCGATGTTACAAATCCATCGAGGTTTGATGGTATATTGCAAAAAAACATTGTTTTTCCTACGCCAACGTCATCAGTTGTTTTATGCGGGTGGTGTTAAACCTATTTTGCTTTGGCTCCGTGCCTTGTATTTTCCGTTTTCATGCGGATATTATTATCGTTATGTTTTAAAAGGGAAAAAATGAATCAATCTCAAACAGTTTCTGTTGTTATGATTACATACAACGGGGAAAAATATATTCGAGAACAAATAGATTCTTTGCTTGTACAAACACATCCTTTTACGGAATTGATTGTGCAGGATGATTTATCTACAGATCTTACTTGTGAAATTGTGCGTGAATATGCTGCGCGTGATAAGCGCATACATTTGTATGTTAATGACAGGAATTTAGGCTGGAATATGAATTTCATTTCCGCCATGAAGCGGGCTACATGTGAATATATCGCGTTGAGCGACCAAGACGATATTTGGTATGCAGACAAAATAGAAAAAGAATTGGCTTGTTTGGGTAAAAATGATCTTATTTATAGTTTTTGTGACAAAGGGCCTGATTTTAATTCTCGAAAAGAAAAAGTCAGTCATCCTCAACCAGACTTTGAAAGTCAGCTTTTTACCTCAAATATACCCGGGCATGCCATGTTGTTTCGTCATAGTTTTTGTGAGAATATAGACATTTGGGATCCACGTATTTCGTATGACTGGTGGTTAGGCCTCCAGGCGCATATGCATGGCGGATTGACTGTGATTCGGGAACCTCTTAATTGGCATCGACCTCATGAAGATTCTGCCACGCTCGTAATGATGAAAGCAGATTGGGATAGAACGAAAAAGAATACATGGCAACCTTATATTTATGGCTTAAAGGCATATAGAAAGTTTCAGAAAGTGGCAGTATGGCAGTTTATGTATAGTTATATTCGAGATCATACTTCTAAAGAATGTCATCCGCTTGTTCATAAAATGGCTTTACTGTTGGTTAAACCTGGATTATTGCCTTTACTGAATCTTTGTTGGATTTGCTTGTTTCATCGCGCAGAAGTTCATGAGCGTTTTGCAGGTGGCAGAGGTCTTAATAAACTGCTCAATTGCATTCGCGGTTTTTTTCATCCACTCATTTGGGCATACAATAATAATACTGCATTTCTTCTAAAAAATAGAGAATGAAAGCAAGTGAATATGCTATTTTATATGTAAATTCGCCAAACAAATGACAATATGGCCATGAGTAAGAAGGTTTTACTTCGTATTTTCTTTCACGTGACACTCTTATTGGTGTCTACTGTATTAATCGTAATTTTTCTGCCTCGGGAACAGACTTATACCTATGATTATACAGTCGGGAAACCATGGAAATATGGGCGAATTATTGCAGATTTTGATTTCCCCATCTATAAAAGTGAAAAAGCTATTCAGGTAGAACGTGACAGTATTCATAAATTGTTTGAACCCTATTATTCTATTGACGGGAATGAAGGTGAAAGACAAGTACGAAACTTTACAAACGATTATGATGCAGGAAAAATGGGAAAAGTACCTCCTTCTTATGTAAAATATGTTGTAGATTGTTTGAGGAATGTTTATGAGAAGGGCATTATTGAAAGCGAAGATTACTCTGCATTGTTAGATAGTGGAGTCATAAATATTCGCTTTGTTGTTGGAACTACGTCACAGTTACGGTCTGTTAAGGAACTTTATACTACACGCTCAGCTTACATGCATATACTGTTAGGCGATTCTGCTAATTTTAGACATGACGTTTTGAGTCAGTGCAATGTGAACAATTATTTGTCTACTAATTTGGTGATGAATAAAATAAAATCACGAGGTGCATATCTGGATTTACTTTCTTCTATCTCCTATGCTAGTGGTATGGTGCAGAGCGGGCAAAAAATAATTGATAGAGGAGAAATTGTTTCTCCTCGAACCGTGAGCATTTTGGAGTCCATGAAGAAGGAATCTATTAAACGGCATTCTGATAGTGGCAAGGAACGTCTAATTTTGTTAGGACAGCTTGTTGACGTGATAATGATTTTAATGATGTTTGTGCTGTATTTAAAGTTATTTCGTTTGGACTATCTTAATTCACCGCGTAGTTTGTTTTTTCTGTATTTTTTGATTGTAATTTTTCCTGTCGCGACATCGTTGGTTCAATATAATACAGCGCAAAGTGTTTATTTGATTCCATATACCATGGTGCCGATTTTTGTTCGTGTATTTATGGATGCACGAACATCCTTTATTGCTCACATAGTGACAATTTTACTTTGCTCCTTGTCTCTACATGCTCCATATGAATTTGTTCTTATTCAGTTTTTGGCAGGTTCTGTAGCTGTGTTCTCTGTGAAAGAATTGTCGTCACGGTCACAGATTTTTCGATCTGCATTGCAAGTTACGTTTGCTACACTTTTATTTATGCTTGCCTATGATTTGAGTCAGGGACTAACATTTAAGAATTTTGATCCGTCGTGGTATATTTGCATTTGTATTAATGGCGTGCTTTTGCTGTTTGCATACCCTCTTATGTATGTGATAGAACGTTTGTTCGGATTTACCTCCAGTGTAACGCTTATTGAGCTTTCTAATGTAAACATGCCTTTGTTGAGAGAAATGTCAAAAGTAGCACGCGGAACATTTAATCACTCCATGCAGGTGGCGAATTTAGCAACAGAGGTCGCGGGAAAAGTCGGGGCTAAAGTGGAATTGGTTCGTACCGGTGCCTTATATCATGATATTGGTAAAATAAAGAATCCTGCTTTTTTTACAGAGAATCAGAGTGGTGTAAATCCTCATGATAGCTTAACCGAAGAGCGCAGTGCACAGATTATTATTCAGCATGTGCCTGATGGGTTGGAAATGGCTGAAAAATACAATTTGCCTCCTGTTCTTCGAGGTTTCATTGCTACTCACCATGGTCGTAGCAAGACAAAATACTTTTATATTAATTATGTAAACAAACATCCCAATGAGCCTGTAAATGATGAACTGTTTACATATCCGGGGCCTAATCCTACTAGTCTTGAGCAAGCAATTTTGATGATGTCTGATTCTGTTGAGGCTGCGTCTCGGAGTCTGGAAGTGATAAATGACGATACCTTGCGTAATTTGGTTAACGACATTGTTGATAGTCAGGTGAATGAGGGCTACTTTCGCGATTGC
>JAQVXN010000010.1 GCA_028709135.1 Bacteroidaceae bacterium
CTGGATTCGCATGAATCTGACAGCGGCGAATTTTAAATGCTTCAATTACATTCCCTATTTTTAAAACAGTATATTATAGGTCCGGACTTTAACCAGGCAGAAACTTTTTACCTCGTAGGGTCTTTGATACACTTGATACATTTCATTATTTGGCTAAAATTCTATCCGGATATGGTGTTCTAAATGAACAGTTACTTCTCATTCTATGTGACGCGGTGCATTTCTTTGGTGACGCGGTGCATTTCTTTGGTGACGCGACGCGTTTTTTTCATGACGCACTGCGTTTCTTTTGTGACGCACTGCGTCACCAACTTTGATTGAGCATGTGAAAATTTGGGAAACACGATCGAATCATTTTTTTGAAAGCAACGAGTTTATTTTACGTCCAGAGCCCTGAATAATGAGTAAAATCAAAATAGTCAAGCATGCCTTTAGAAAGGAATATGGACAGGATGTCCTTATAGTCGATTGGTTTTCTTTGCATGAAGCAGAAGTAATATTCTATAGATTATTCAAAAAGGAACAATTTGTTAAATCCCTAACTTTATAGACTAAACCGATTTTTTCTTATAGTTATAGTCCTAGACTTACAAGAAAAAATATTTTTAATTACCTGACAATATGCAATCAAAAAAATTTGGCACTTATTTTGTAGTATTCTTATTAAACAATTAAATACCAAATTATATATGGCTTTTATAGATTACTACAAAATAATGGGTATTGACAGAAATACCCCGCAAAATGAAATTCGTGACGCCTACAAACGCCGCGCAAAACAATTTCATCCTGATTTGCATCCAAACGATCCGAAAGCAAAAGCAAAATTTCAAGCCCTTAATGAAGCTTATGACGTTCTGAGCAATTCTGAAAAGAGAAAAAAATATGACCAATATGGAGAAAATTGGAAAAATGCAGACATTTATGACCAACAAAGACAGAATTGGGGACAAGGTCAAGAAGGGGCTTCAAGTTATGACGATGTAAATTTTGAACAGTTTAATGGCATGGGAGGAGGCTTTTCAAGTTTTTTTGAAGAACTATTCGGACATAATTCTCGCCGTAACAGCAATTTTAATGGTTTTCAGAACGTGAGTAACCATAATGACAACGCTAACGCCTCTGTCAATTTGGATATGTACACAGCCCTCCTTGGCGGAGAAATTATCCTGCAAACACAATATAATAAACTGCGATTAAAAGTAAAGCCCTGCACTCAAAACGGTACAAAAGTAAGGTTAAAAGGTAAAGGTTATGAACGTCGTGACGGTTCTTTCGGCGATCTCATTATTACTTATAATGTGGTGTTACCAACTTCACTTACAGAACGACAGAAACAGATGCTTCGGGAGATGCAAAATTCCGCTTCTTAATCCTATTTCAGTGAAACACTAGACAAAATATCCATTCATCTTTTTTGTTGTTCTGAAATCCAGTGGTCAATCAGACGCCTTGCTATACTCAATTTGTCAGGAATGCGTGGTAAATTCTCCAGACGGAACCAGCCTCCTTTTTTCAATTCGGAAAATTGCAAACGAAGTTTTCCTTTTAAATAATCAGCTTCAAATCCTGCCATTATATTACGCGGATAGGGCCATGGCTGGCTTCCGAAATAGTGTAAATTTGTAATTTCAAGCCCAGTTTCTTCTTGTACTTCACGATATACACAATCTTCAAAACTTTCTCCTGTTTCTACATAACCTGCTACCAAACCGTAATAGTCTGATTTAAAAGTTTTGGACTGCACTAAAAGAATTTCATCTCCACGTCTTATCAGAACAATAATGGCAGGAGAAAGTTTCGGCCATATTTCACGATGACAAGAACGACACACCTTACTAATGTCTGTATGAAAATCCATGATGCCCCCACAATAACCACAATAATGGGTACCTGCATGCCAATTAAGCAGCTCCGCCGCTTTTCCTGCCAATAAATAAGATTCCGTGTCAAGGTGATAAAAGCTCGTTCGCAATTCCATTTTCACAAAACCTGGTCTGCAATCGTTTGTTAACTCACACACTTCTAGAGCCATGCTTTCAATGTCGTTCATTGGCGTCATCACAATAGCATCCTGAAGTTGTCCAAAAGGGAGATCTTCACTACAAGGAATACATAAATGTCCCTCTGCATCTACTTCTAAATAAATATCTCCTTTACAAAAAAGAAACCAATTTTTCATACAACAGCTATTTTATATCCTTTCTAATCTCTTTATACGTAACAGGCGTACCTTCGTAGTCATAAATTGCATCATGAAACTGTTTAAAAGTGTAAGTTACGGCATTACGCGTCAATTCAGGTATATTATAGCTCTTAAAAAGCAACAAATTCTGTTCTGGGTCCTTTTGAGGCAACATGAAAGCTTTATGAGACTGCCCATTATGATCAAAATATGCGAAATAAGGTCGTGTAAACGAGCCGTCATTTCTGCGACTGCTAAAAACAAACCAGCGTCCATTTGAACTCCAAGAATGAAAAGAATCAACATCCTTACTATTAGAAGCTTTCATTGGATAAACGCGCCCTGTTTTTAGGTCTTTAACATATAAATCAGCACTTTTATGCCAAATATGGAATTGTCCGTAATCTCCTAAAGTGAAAAGCACATATCTACCATCGGGACTTACGCGTGGCACAGAACAACTCTTTCCGAAACTTGCACAATCATATTCCAACTGAGGTTTGCCAAATGTTTGAGTTTTCTCATCAAATGAAATACTCATTAGATTATACCGTACATTATTATAATTGAGAACTATATCACGCGAACGCATAGAATCAGGTATATGAGCAAATTCAGGTCTGTGGCACATACAGTAATAAACTCTATTGCCTGCAGGATTCCAACATGGAAAAGTTTCCATATCTATAGGCGTTCGCAATATATTACTAATTTGTTTTGTATCTGCATTGTAAAATACAAGATCTGACCCAGAATCTATCACTTCCGTCTTTTCCTTTTTCAACAAATGAAATGTTTGTCCTGTTTTGTTGGACGAAAAAACTACCCAATTATGATGGGGATTCCAAGATGGATAAACACAAGAGCCTAAAATAGAATCGTTTTTCGTATTCAACTTCTCCACTTTTCCATTCTTTGCTATGAGAGTACCACCCATATTGCCACGAACGTGAAACAACAGAGTATTTGCATCATAATTTTTGAAATTATGGCAATTGATACAATGATTCTCGTCTTTATGATATTTTCTATTGTTCTCGTAGATTGTATGGACATCAAATGTTGTCACATTTCTTTGGTAAATTCCTAATTGCCTGTAAAGTTCATACCCAGGTTCTATCAAACGATAAGTCAAATAAGCATCAACAGGCTCTTCCGCAATCTGAAGAAAATAATTTTTAAATACGATCCAACCGCCTTCGCGTTTAACATAAAGAGTCACATCCATCTTTTTTCCCTTGCAAGAAGTCAACTGACTACGCCAAGCTGTCGAGTCAAAAATTATTTTGCCATCTTCACCAGCGCCAGAAATGATTTGTTTCTTACCACACTTCACGACAACCACAAATTCATTTCCCTTATTTCTTACCATAAAATTTAAGGGCGCAATATTCGCTGGAATCACAATATCTGTATAGTCTGGATAAATACAAAGATTTTCAGTAGTAAGTGTAGCATTTTGAGGAATCTGATACGAATGATTGCACGAAGCAAATGCTATAACGCACAGAAATATAAGAAAATAATTACATTTTTTCATCTAATAATAAATCATTTTAATTTACATGACTGGTTTCCTTTTTAGAAAGAAAATAGTTTTCGTCTGGAATATTTTCAAAATAATAATAAAACGGATAATAACCTAAGTATTGAGAACAGAGTTTATAATAAACATTTTTACGATCCTGCCCTTTATAATTCAAAGCATCCGAGAGAAAAGAACGTGTTGTCTGAAGTGTCATCGGAGAAATTTGAAAATTTTTAATTCTGTCAGCATCTTTCAAGCCATAAAGAACAACAGCCTCTTCAAAGCTCTTGGGCAGTATTCCACCGCGAAGCGGGAGTGTACGACGATAGAACGCGTCCAAGTCCTTATTATAGAGACATGCTGCCAACGAATTATAAAGAGCCCTAATGCTTCTACCTGAAGAAAGCATTACATTATAACCTATAAAAAGAGGGGTACGATACCACTGTTCAAAAGAATCTTCAAGAGGAATAAGTTCTGCCACTTTAGCTAAATTAGGATCTTTTTTGACCATCGAAGGAGAATAAAGCATGGGACCGTATTTTTCCACAAAATCACTTTCAAAAGGCATTTTGGAAATCAAGTTCAAATATTTATATCCCAACTCCAATTCTCCATTGAGCAAACTACAAAAATACATACGTTTTAAGCGTAAAATGGAAGGTCCGTCTATTACGGAATGCTCCATACACTCATGATAAGAAGTATTTATCAATCCTGCATAGAAATCACCATCAAAAGCATAATACTCTGTAGTTGCATCAGGTTCACCCGTACGCGTATGAATATGCATATTCGGATACTGATAATGTATGTCAAACATACGCGAACCAATCTGATCTGTTTGTGACAACGCAATGGCATAATAACAACATACCGAACGACTTGGACGCTTCACCTTCAAAGCTGCATCAATCATGCCATCCCAATCATTATCCTCCATCAAACGCTGCATCTTCACTGTAGTCTGCGTATTATCACGAAACGGCACGGCAAAAATAATCAGTCCCACAAATACTACCATAGTTACCAGCATATTGATAAATTTTATCTGAGGGTTTTCTTCACCTGTGTTCTTCCAAAATGGCTGTATATGCCGCTTCGTTTTTAAACGCACAACTACAGCTATAATAAACGCCAAAAATAAAGCAACGAATGGATAGACAAAAATATAACCCGGCTCATTTTGATAGTACAAATTAAAACCTTGGAAAACCTCCCATGCCAGATATAGAATAGGAAAAACAAACACTATTAAACGCGCGAAACCTTTTAAATGAAAACCATAATCCAGCAACCATGCTGCCAATGTCAAAATAACCGCCATGACAAACCCGCCAAACAGGGGATAATGGAACGACAACAACAGGAAACGTCCGATCAAGATCAATATTCCCGTGTTCATATCTAATATATTCTGCATGATGGTTTTGTCGAAAGCAAAATAATCGTATTGTTCTGCAATATAAAAGACATTATTATAAATCAAACTACAGAAAATCCAGACCATCACAAACAACAATATAAATGGAGGAATGACAGGGAGTTTACGCTTTTTTCTCTTCGTTTTTACCGAAGGCAGTGGTTGATGTTTTCCAGCGAGGTTCTTTTTTTGCGGCTTATAATTCGCTTTATTCTCCTTATATTTTTTACTGCTCATCTTTTCTTTAATTTTTTATATCGCTCAACGCTCAAAATCATTCCACAATCACTTTCTTTTTACCCACAATGTAAATATCGGGAGCAAGCGGTATCTGCGTTACACCCGGTTCGAGTTGTATTTTGGAAATACACTTTCCTGTCAAATTAAAGATGCTCAATACCTGTTCCTTACCAGTATTAACGACAAGATATCCTTTTCTCCCAAATACACCTAAATAATCATCTCCTTTTATTGAATTAATACCAGCCGCATCATAACCATATTGTCCATCCAAATAAGCCAATCGATCATGTATCCAACCCATCAGGTAATTCTTTTCCCAAGGAAAGTCCAGATAAATGCCGTCGGCACCATTCCAGCGTTCTACTTCTCTATTATCAGCTCCACTTACACCATAAAGTTCAAACGTCTTTGAAAAAAAATCCGTTAAAGAATCTTCTTGAAAATATGTATTTCGAAGTTGCTTATAACGATCAGCAAGCAGATTCTTCCATCCAGGATACCATGAACTCAGTTTGAAAAACAGACCGTTTTTATAGAATGCACCATTCTCAGGATCATTTGTAGTTGTCATATCAAAAGTTGCACTTTGTCTTGTCCCAATAGCTGAACTCCATTCACGTCCCCAAGAACCTTCTGTGTCCCAAGGAGCTACACAAAGTTTTTTATCTTTCTGAGTATTATAAGCATACAAATATAGATTCTTACCAATATTATCATAACCTTCTACAAGTTCTATCAGCAAATAGATGTCGCGCCATACCGGTAAATCAAAATAATCGGCAAACTGATTACAAAAATCAGTTTTTGTACTTGTAGAAACAAATTTCACTGCATTGTAGAGTGTAGCCCAATCTATATCTTGTCCATCTTCCAAATCAGGATATTTACACTCCCATCCATCCCACTCATCACTACTGTTTGAATAGTAACCACCAGCGCCAGTCATCAAACAAGAACCACTCCAAGAGGTTGCTTTAAAAAGGACTCCGCGGACCGTATCTTGAGCGCCGTTCACACCATCTATTTCTTTTTTCAAACTAAACTGTTCGCGATCACTCTTCTCCATCATATTATATATTCCGGCGTACTCCCCGTTTAAAAGAACTTCCACAAAAAAACATCGAGAAGCTTTTCTCGCCTTGGGTTCACTCTTTTTATAGTAACAATCTGTTGCAAATTTATTCCATAAAGCAAAATTCGCAGAATTCCTCATTCTGGCTACATCAATCGCCATTCCATCCAATATCCAGTAATTATCATTCCGCAACCCGTGAAACCTGCGATCAATCGAAAGCCCATTTTTATCGTGCAATTTAACAGCATACGATTTCTTCTGTTTTCCACTGTTAGAAGCACCTCGATATCTAAAACCTGCTAAATAAAGCGAATCACTGCCCAAATAGTCCGCATCAGTCAGCCGAAAAGTACCGTCCTTAAATGTATCCGTACCAAATCCAGTCCCATTAATTTCTACAATAGGCATCAATGTCAGTGTCATTTTAGTAGATGCCACGATCCCTGTATCTGCTCGCAACGTCAATTCATATTGATGCCCACCTGTCACTTTCACCAAATTCACAGCACTTCCGCTAACAACTCTGCGATTTGAAATATAAAGCGATAAATCTCTTTTTCCTCCATATTTCACAACAGGCATAAAATTCGCTTGATCTTTTGCATTCATAGTCACAGGTAACATTAATTGCTTCGCACGACTATCGTAAATAGGACGTACGCCGTTAAATGTCAAGGTGTCCACATAGTTCAACACATTCAAACGTTTAACACTTTCATCCTGCAACTTTTCTCCATTTTTATCATAAAAGGTAAAAAGTGAATTCGAAGTATAACCAGCAGCAAAATAATAGGTTCCAACTATCATGTTACTCGTTCTCAAATTCAAATGTTGAAGTGGAACTAAAACACTATTAATACTAAAACTTCCATCTACTACGGTTATAGTCCACAACGAAGAATCTCCCATCATTTTGGGTGTCACATTAATATAACGTCGCCAAATACTATAGATAGAATCAAACGTAACATAATCATTTGTTTTTGCATTTCGGATAGAATATTCCCCAGGTTTTTCTTCTGTAAAGGTCCATAACATATCCTCATCTATTTCTCCCTGAACATAACAAAATGGGCTTTGAGACCCATGCAAACGACCTATGCACATTCCTCCACCACCCACATAATTACTCACTATGCGGTACTGTTCACCAGAGGTTATTGTAATAGCTGACGCAGCTATACATATTATATTAAACAATATCAGCCAAAAAGATCTTTTAAAAAATCGATTCATTATTATACTCCCTTTTTCAAGTCCTTCTCCTTAATTGTTTTTCAAATAAGATTAAAAAATTTCTTGCAAATGTAACAAATAAATTTATTCTGACATTGTTTCACTCTTTTTTTTTGAAATGACTCTTTCGATTATCCCAAACGCCTAGAGTCAACAAGCAAGCGCAAAATTAATTGAACTGTTTCATGAATTGGAGTTTAGCAAAGAAAGGTTCAATTTAACTCTGGGTCTATTATTTATCTTCGTTTTCTTTTTTGTGAAAATACAGACCGCAAAATAAACTATTGCTTTTAAAGAATTGATTCGATCGTGTTTCCTCAATTTTTACATGCTCAATCAAAGTTGGTGACGCAGTGCGTCACAAAAGAAACGCAGTGCGTCATAAAAAAAACACGTCGCGTCACAAAAGAAACGCACCGCGTCACATAGAATGAGAAGTAACAGCTCATTTAAAACACTATATCCTGATACAATTTCAGCCAAATTAATGAAATGTATCAAGTGTATCGAAGGCACTACAAGGTAAAATGTTGCGTTCATCCGAGAAATGTGTAGTTGATAGACATAATATTGAATGTTAACGACTTAAATATAATTATTATCGTATAACAGAATAGCAATACACTGATACTATTATATTTAGAATTATACTATAGAACAAACGTTATAATTTAGATAACAGACGGCTCTATTTGAGTAATACACTCCTATGAGCTTTCATTTTTAGACTACTTTGATCAAAACTTCGTGTTTGAAAAAATTCATCCTCAACATCTTAAGGTTTTAATGCCACAACCTAATTTTTTAGTTAAAGACATTATCCCCTATTATCCCCATTCATATGTTTTCTATCATTCAACATACATATTCATGTTTTTTGAGATAATTTATTATTTACATTCTTAGAGATCCAAGAGACTATTCGTAAAAACACCCATACTTCTCATAAAAAGCGCAACAAAGAAATTTTGAATTCGAACAAATTATTTCATCAAAAAAGCAACAACCAATTAGTAGGATTAAATGCAGTTTGATCTAATTTCGAAAATGGATTAATTTTTATTTAATGAATAATTATTGCATTTATTTCTATTGTACTTATCTATCAAAAACAGTAAAAGAGCAAACAAATTAGCGGTAAAACAGCAAAAAAAGCGAGAAAATATCCATTAAAGGTTACAAAACGAGAGTAAAATCAAGAAAAACAAATACAAACTAAAACTTTACATCATATATTTTTGACAAATTACAGGAAATGCTTAATTTTGCAGTCAAATTGATCCATTAAAAGGAATAATGAATACAAAAAGTAAAATGACAGACAAAATCAGAAAAGAAAAAGGTCTATATCAAAGTGTGCAGGAACATGATGCCTGCGGCATTGGTATGGTGGTCAACATCCACGGCACGAAAAGCCACACCTTGGTAGAGCAAGCTCTGACCGTACTGGAAAACATGCGTCATCGCGGAGCTGAAGGTGCCGATAAGAAATCAGGCGACGGCGCAGGCATCTTACTTCAGATTCCTCACGAGTTTATTCTATTGCAAGGCATTGCCGTCCCTGAGAAGGGTCACTACGGCACGGGACTTATTTTTATGCCTAAGGATGAAGAACGCCGCAATCGCCTCACTGCACTGGTAGAAGAAGAAGCTCTGAAAGCTGGTATGCAAATTACTCATTGGCGCGAAGTTCCTGTAGATTCCAGTCAATTAGGTGAAACCGCATTGGAGTCAGAACCTCAAATTGTGCAAATTTTTGTTGTTCCTGTCAATGAACTTCCTACAGACGATTTAGAGCGTCAATTATATTTGATGCGTAAAAAAATCGAACGCCGTACAAACGACGAAGATTTTTATATTGTGTCTCTCAGTGCCAAACACATTGTATATAAAGGCATGCTTTCAAGTATGCAACTGCGCATTTATTTCAAAGACTTGCAAAGTCCATACCTCACTAGCGGACTCGCTTTGGTTCACTCACGCTTTTCTACGAACACTTTTCCACGCTGGTCTCTGGCACAACCATTCCGCCTGCTCGCTCACAACGGCGAAATTAACACCATTCGTGGCAACCGAGCATGGATGACTGCACGAGAGAATGTACTTTCATCTAAATTTTTGGGGAAAACAAAAGATATTTCACCTGTCATTGAACCAAATATGAGCGATTCAGCATCGCTTGACAATGTTTTGGAATTTCTGGTTATGAGCGGACTAAGTCTGCCGCAAGCCATGGCTATCTTAATTCCGGAAAGTTTCAATGACAAGAATCCTATTAGTCAGAAATTAAAAGATTTTTATGAGTACTATTCCATTTTAATGGAACCTTGGGACGGTCCGGCAGCTATTATCTTTAGTGACGGTCGTTATGCGGGTGGCATGCTGGATCGCAATGGTTTGCGCCCTGCACGCTACACTATTACAACTGATGGTCTCATGATTGTTGCCAGTGAAGTAGGTGTCATGAACATTGATCCTACTAAAGTAGCTCAAAAAGGCCGTTTACAACCCGGTAAAATTATCTTGATAGACACCGAGCAAGGCAAAATCTATTATGATGGAGAAATTAAAGACCAATTGGCAGGAGAACATCCCTACGGCACTTGGCTTAGTACAAACCGTATCCAACTTGAAAAGCTTAAAAGTGGACGTAAAATAGACAATACAGTTCCTCATTTTAGCCGTCAATTACAAGGATTTGGTTTTGGTCAAGAAGATATTACCCGTACTATTATTCCAATGTGTATAAACGGATCGGAACCCAGTGGAGCTATGGGCAACGATACCCCTTTAGCTGCGTTGAGTGACCGCCCGCAAATATTCTTCAACTATTTCCGTCAACAATTTGCACAAGTTACAAATCCTGCCATTGATCCTATCCGCGAAGAACTCGTTATGAGTCTCACAGAATATATTGGTGCTGTAGGTTCCAATATTCTTTCTCCAGACGAAGGTAATTGTAAAATGGTACGTCTTCCATACCCGATCTTAAACAATACACAACTTGACCTACTCTGCAACATTCGATATAAAGGTTTCAACAGTATTAAACTGCCTATCGTTTTTGAAATTTCAAAAGGAGAGGATGGATTGCGCAAATCTCTGCTCGATCTCTGTCACAGAGCTGAAGAGAGTGTGGAACAAGGTTTCAATTACATTATTCTAAGTGACCGTTATACAGATGAAACACATGCTGCAATTCCTTCTCTATTAGCTGTCAGTGCAGTGCACCATTATCTTATCGCCGTAGGTAAACGCGTACAGACCGCCCTCATTGTAGAAAGCGGAGAAATAAAAGAAACCATGCACGCTGCTTTGCTATTAGGTTACGGAGCTTCTGCCATTAATCCATACATGGTTTTTGCAATTATTGATGAACTCGTCAAAAAAGGTAAGATTCAGGAGAATTACGAAACAGCAGAAAAGAATTATATTAAAGCGACTTGTAAAGGATTTTATAAAATCATGTCGAAAATGGGCATCTCCACCATTCGTAGTTATCGCGGAGCTAAGCTCTTTGAAAGCATTGGCTTAAGTGAAGATTTGCTGCATCAATATTTCGGAACTGAGATCTCAACGATTGGGGGTATTGGGCTGAAACAAATTGCTCATGACGCCATAGCTTTCCATCATGCAGCTTATATTGCGAAAGATGATAACAGCAGTGGCATGTTGCAAAATAACGGTCAGTTTGTCTTCCGTAAAGACGGGATCCGCCATGCATGGACACCTGAAGTCATCGCAACCCTCCAACTGGCTACGCGATCAGGAGATTATACACAATATAAGAAGTACACCTCCCTCGTTGACAATAAGGAAAAGCCAATTTTTATCCGTGACATGATGAATTTTAAACGAGCTGCTAAACCACTGCCTATAGAGGAAGTGGAACCAGTAGAAAGTTTAGTAAAACGTTTTGTTGCATCTGCCATGAGTTTCGGAGCTCTCAGCAAAGAAGCTCATGAAACCATTGCATTAGCTCTTAATAAACTGGGATCACGTAGCAATACTGGTGAAGGCGGTGAAGATAGCGATCGTTTTACAGAAAAAGTTAACGGTGTTTCTCTAAACAGCAAAATCAAACAAATTGCTTCCGGACGTTTCGGCGTTACAACGGCTTATCTGGTCAATGCAGAAGAAATTCAGATAAAAGTAGCTCAAGGAGCAAAACCAGGTGAAGGTGGACAATTACCAGGATTTAAAGTCAATGAAATCATTGCGAAAACACGCCATTCCATCCCCGGCATTTCTCTCATATCACCACCACCTCATCACGATATCTACTCTATTGAAGATTTGGCTCAGCTCATTTTTGATTTGAAGAATGTCAATCCTAATGCCGCTATCAGTGTGAAGTTAGTCGCAGAAAGTGGCGTAGGAACTATTGCTGCTGGTGTAGCAAAAGCCAAAGCAGATCTGATTGTTATCTCAGGAGCGGAAGGAGGCACAGGAGCCTCTCCAATGTCTTCTACTCGATATGCGGGAATCTCTGCTGAAATCGGCTTGGCTGAAACACAACAAACTCTTGTAACAAATGGTTTACGTCAACAAGTACGTCTCCAAACTGACGGACAGCTTAAAACAGGACGAGACATCATTCTGATGGGACTGCTTGGTGCCGACGAATTCGGCTTTGGTACTTTGGTACTCATCGTTTTGGGCTGTGTTATGATGCGCAAATGCAATACAAACCTATGTCCAATGGGAGTAGCAACCCAAAATCCTCAACTTCGCAAATACTTCATTGGAAAAGATGAATATTTAGTTAACTATTTTACATTCTTAGCACAAGAAGTTCGTGAGTATCTTGCTGAAATGGGCTTTAAAAAATTTGAAGACATTATCGGTCGTACAGATCTTATTGGAAAGAAAAAAAATGGTGACGAAAAATTCGATTCTCTTGATTTTACTCGTTTACTCATGAAAAACGAATCCAATGATAAACTCCATTATGATGGTCGCCCCTATCAGCAAATAGGGCATGTAATAGATGACAAACTCATACAAGATTGCAGTGAATCTATTGAACACCGGACAGTAATTCATCAAGAATATCCAATCAAAAATACAGACCGTGCTGTAGGTGCAAAAATGTCCGGAATCATAGAAAAACGTTATGGTACAGATTATTTGCCTGACAGTACCATTAATATCATGTTTAATGGCTCAGCTGGTCAAAGTTTCGGAGCATTCCTCACCACAGGCATCAACCTTAAACTTGAAGGCGAAACAAATGACTATTTGGGTAAGGGACTTAGCGGCGGACGCATCATTATTTTACCTCCACGGCGAAGTAATTTTAAAGCAGAAGAGAATATTATTGCCGGTAACACAGGTATCTATGGTGCTACACGTGGAGAGCTCTATGTAAATGGCCAAGTAGGCGAACGCTTTGGAGTGAGAAATTCCGGTGCCATTGCAGTCATCGAAGGTGCTGGCGACCATTGCTGCGAGTACATGACAGGCGGCCGCGTCGTTGTGCTTGGAAAAACTGGTAGTAATTTTGCAGCTGGTATGAGTGGTGGCATCGCCTATGTATGGGATCCTAACCATCATTTTGATTACTTCTGCAACATGGAAATGGTCGAATTAAGCCTGGTAGAAGACAGCGCTTCACGTAACGAGCTGCGTGAACTCATCCATAACCACTGGACTTATACAGACTCCGCCCTAGCCCGTCAAATGCTTGACGACTGGCAACACTACGTTCAAGAATTCATCCAAGTCATTCCTATTGAATACAAAAAAGTAATGCAAGAGGAAAAAGACCGTAAACTCAGAGAAAGAATTAGCAGTATCTGGAAAGAATTCTAATTTGTGCCCGCATTCAAACGGGCGAAAAATTAAAACACAAAATAATTTTCAACCAACATGGGAAATCCAAAAGCATTTATGACTATACCGCGCAAAGAAGCGGGTTACCGTCCTATTCACGACCGCATACACGACTATGGAGAAGTGGAGCAGACATTAAATTCTAAAGATCGTCAGGAGCAAGCAAGCCGTTGCATGAATTGCGGCGTGCCTTTCTGCCATTGGGCATGTCCATTAGGAAGCAAAATACCAGAATGGAATGACGCCCTTTATAAAGGAGACTGGGAATTAGCCTTTAAACGTCTAAGCCGCACAAACGACTTCCCTGAATTTACAGGAAGAGTATGCCCCGCTTTATGCGAAAAGAGTTGCGTACTAAATCACGTTATGAGCGAGCCCAGTACAAATAGAGAAAATGAGTGCGCGATCGTTGAACGCGCTTTCATGGAAAGCTATATCACACCACGTCAATTTGAGCGCAACGGTAAAAAAGTTGCAGTCATTGGTTCTGGCCCCTCTGGACTTGCTACAGCCAATCGCCTCAACATGTCAGGCGTAGAAGTCACTATTTTTGATCGCGACCCAGCAGCAGGAGGACTTTTGCGTTATGGTATTCCAAATTTTAAGCTCAACAAAGACATTATCGATCGTCGCATTAAACTGATGGAAGACGAGGGCATTCACTTTGAATATGGCAAAGTCATTGATATTAGCCATCTGCCAGAAGGTTTTGATGCCTATGCAATTTGCACCGGTACTCCCATTGCACGCGACCTTAATATCCCTGGACGGGAACTTAAAGGAATCCATCTCGCTTTAGAATATCTGGGACAACAAAACAGAGTATTAGGTGGAGAAACGTTTACTGCAGCAGAACGTATACAAGCCAAAGGAAAGAAAGTTCTCGTTATTGGAGGCGGCGATACAGGATCTGACTGCATTGGCACTGCTCACCGTCAAGATGCTGTCGCTGTAACACAGATTGAAATCATGCCTAAACCGCCAATAGGCACTAATTCCGCGACACCATGGCCTAATTGGCCGATTATTCTAAAAACGACCTTCGCACATGAAGAAGGTTGTACTCGTCGCTGGTTACTCAATACAAATAAATTTATTGGAAAGAATGGGAAAGTGACTGGTGCCGAAGTTGAAGGCGTTACCTGGGAAGCAAATCCGGAAGGAGGGCGCCCCATTATGAAACTAAACGGCAAAAAGGAAATCATTGAATGTGATCTTGTTCTTCTAGCCATGGGCTTTTTGAAACCACAGCAACCACAATTACCTGAAAATGTTTTTGTTGGGGGTGATGCCGCCAACGGAGCAAGTCTAGTAGTACGTGCTATCGCCTCTGGCCAAAAGACTAGTGAAGATATTTTGAAATATCTAAATAAATAAATTAATTTTTATTTATTAAAGTCTCTGCGCATTCTGTTGAAAGCGCAGAGACTTTTTTGTTAATTTACCAACATTAAAACCATCTTTACATCTTTCTCTATTTTCACATTTTCACCGTCTACATTTCGTCAGATAGTTCATAATTTAAAAAGCCAAATTTCAAAATAAGTTGTATATTTGCAAGCAAATGAATTTTTACATGACACATTGCCATTCTACAAACCTAATTATTTTGGCTCTTTTTGCACTTTTAGCAGCCTGTCCACAAACAGTTTGCAGCAAAGATTTCACTCTCGTAATAGATGCCGGCCATGGAGGCAATGATCCCGGCGCTATAGGCACCTACTCAAAAGAGAAAAATATTAATCTCAACGTAGCTCTCAAAGTCGGTGAACTTATTCGTAAAAATTGCGAAAACGTAAAAATAATCTTTACACGTCAAACGGATGTTTTCGTCCCTCTTGATGATCGTGCAGATATAGCAAATAAAGCAAAAGCAGATCTGTTCATTTCTATTCATACGAATGCCCTTCCCGGAGGAATATAAATATTTTTTAAATTATTCGGAATCTAAACTACCTTTGATT
>JAQVXN010000269.1 GCA_028709135.1 Bacteroidaceae bacterium
CATACACAGTTTTTCTGCGGTATCTGGCGACATCACGGATAGCTAGAATTTCGGCAGTCGGGATTATACTGTACTCGGCGATGTGATCGCGCATGTACATATCAGCAATGCGTTTTGCGTCCTTCTTGTCATTCTTCTTGCCTCTTGGTGCCTTTACGTATTTTGGGTGTACAACATCGACGTGGAATGTTTCGTCTGCTACTGTTCTGTAGACAGGGATATAGTATTTCCCCGTGCTCTCCATACAGATTTCATAGCAGTCGTGCATTCCAAGCCATTCCTTAAACTCAAGTAATCCTTTTTTGAATGTAGAAAACCTTTTGTACCCTGTAAATATTACATCCTTGCCTTTGAGTTTCGCGATGACGGCGACAATAAAACTTTTGTGTACGTCGACGCCACAACAGCAATCCTTCATAAATGCCATAACTGCCCCTCCTTTTTTTATATATATCATTTCGAAAACTAAAACCTATTGCTATCAGCGACTTTCAGAAGGTCGCTTTTTGTTTTCCCCCCAAAAAATCGCTAAAAATTTAAACTTTTTTTCCAAAAACACTTGACATTTTCAGAATCACCCCAATAATCGCGACGGATGGTATTATTTACCATTACTTTGGCTAAAGAGGTGTTTTTAATGTTGGGTTTTTGGCGTTCACACAAAGAATATCAAAGCTATCTTTTGGAGAAAATTTTACCGTTTTTTGAGTCTGACAAAGACAACGTATTGCAGTACGAAAAGTCTTTGTCAAAACTCTACATCCTTGACCTTGATCCCTTATTGCCGCTACTTGCTCCTTATTACTCAATTGTAGGTGCTCCGGCAAAAAATCAACCCGAGCTAATCCGTTCTTTCATACTCATGTCAGAATTAGGATACCAAAGTGTTACGGAATGGGTTGAAAAGCTCCGATATAATGAAATTTTTTGTATTATGATCGGTCTTACAAAATCTGAAATCCATCAAGTCGGCACCTACTACGACATTATTAACCGGATTTGGTTGCAAAACCCTGAACTTGAATATCAATTCAATCATTCTCTTCACAACTTCAAGAGAAAACCCTCCAAAAAGCTTGGGAAGAACAAGAAGCAGCCTCCAAGGCATCCAGGCATTATTCAAAAATTTGTTGATTTAGCATTGGAGGGCAAGAGCTTTGACTCTCGTCCAGAAATACTCATGCAACAAATATTTGCCAAAATAGGTGTTGCGCCAGCCGCCAAGGATGGTCTTTATGGAGACACTCAGAAGCTGGCTGTATCAGGCGATGGAACATGTGTAAACTCTGGCGGTAGCAGCTACGGCATTAAAGAGTGTGATTGCGTAAAAAACGGAAACTTTAAATGCGACTGCAAACGCAGGTTTTCAGATGCTGATGCCCGCTGGGGTTGGGATAGCTATCACGAACAATGGTTCTACGGTTTTATGGAATACATTTTATCTGTCTACAACAAGGATTTAAAATGCGATCTTCCATTATATCTTCGCTTGGTACAAGCACAAAGGTATGATGGTGTAACTGCTATTGTAGCTCTTGCTGAAGCCAAAAAGCTTTATGCTTCATTTAATTTTGACTCTTTCCTTGGTGATGGCGCTCATGATAATTACGCTACCTATCAGCTTCTGCACAAATGGGATATGAAAGCAATTATTCCCTTGAATGAAACCAATAAAGGTAATTTCAAATTTCCTCCACCAGTTGAGGTTACCAAGGAAGGTGTTCCCATTTGTATGTCAAAAAACCTAATGATTCATGATGGCTTCATGAAAGACCGTTGCCGTATAAAATGGCGCTGCCCTTTGGCTTGTGGGAAGATTGATTCATGCGACTGCAAAGATAAATGTTCGCCTTCCGACTATGGCAGGGTTGTATATACCAAGCCAGAATGGGATCTTCGCTATTTTACAGTTATTCCTCGCGGTAGTGACGAATGGAAATTGCAAATGAATAAACGTACTGCTTCAGAAAGGGTTAACAAACGCATCCTCAATGATTACAAACTTGAACTTGCTCATGCCAGAGGAAAAAAACGCACCTTTTGGTGGAGTCTTGTTCATTCTATAAATGTTCTTTTGGATGCACGAATTAAAGTATCCGGCTTTAGCTTTATTGATTTACTGGAAGAAAAATTATTGCAGGCTGCTTAAGTCATATTTTATCCCATTTGCTTGTTTCTAAAAACCTTATTATCTAAGGTTAGCTTTGCTATTCTCTTTTCAAAGATCATCGAATCCGTTCTACCTCATTTATAGTAAATTTATATCAATTTCTGTTGATATCGCCAAATTTTGTTCTTGTACAACCCCCATTATTTTACTGGGAGTTAGTTTTCGAAATTACTGTACTAATACAATCGAGCATGCCGAAGTGTCGGATAAAATTCAAAATTATTATTTGTAAAAAAGTAGTGGCGTAGAGATATGCCATTTTTATAAGTTTTATGGCCTTCACCCCTTTTTTGAACCTTAACCCCCTTATGAAGCCTATCAAGTAGGGTGATAATTAAAAGGGTTAACCTTAATATGTTTCCCTTTACCGTCTGCGGTATCATCTAACCCTTATATAATTTATCAAATCGTATGGGAAAAGGGGATAGATTCTATATTTCTACCCCCTTTTTTCACACGATACCCAATTCGATTATCGTCATGGTCGTTTGGGTACAACAACTATTTCATTTTCTTAGCAATTTCCTTTGTTTTACGCTCTTCGATTTTAGCAATGTAGCTGTTAGCCTTATTTAAATAATATGCCCCTTTGGTTTTCTTTATTTTCTGTACAATAAGCATGGCATCACCATATCTTTTGGCTTTGATGTACAAATCAGGCAGCCTGAACATCCACCCAGAGCCTTCAAACTTGGGACCGCCATCCTTCCATATTTCCTCCCAAAAGTTGATAATCCAATCAATGTCCTTATCTTCAGCATACTTCTCATCAGCAGACTGAACGGCTTTTATCTGCTTGTCCTGACTTTTCAACAACCTATAGCCTTCTGGATCAATTACTTTCAATTCTTTCATGAAAGATTTATTGCTCGCCTCATTTTTATTATCAATATCGGCATGTTTTTTCTCTATGATTTCCATGTAGTTGCTTTTATCACCGTTTCCTAACAATTGATTCAAGTCCCATACGGTAAATGTAGTATATTTGTTGTGCCTATGCATATATGGCACATAGGCATTCTCTTCAAGTTCAGTTTTGCCGAGATTTGTAAACTCGTATTTACCAGTTTTATTATTGATTGTTAGGAAATCTCGCTCCACTAAGGATTCATAAATAGAACTTACATCCCGAATCCCATATTTATACCACCAATACCCAGGATATCCGCCCTTGGGATTAGGATACTTTTTACAAAAGTGCAGCATTAAGATCTCAGGAACATACAAACCATTATTAGATGGAATAGATGTTTCTTTTCTCTGTTCAAAGGATATCACTTCACTTTCAAAAGGTGTTCCTTCGTGTGATTTTTCTTTGTAATAGGAATCTGGCTGATAATATTTCTTCTCAGAATCAGGCATAGTGGCTGTCTGCTTTAATAACGCTTCCTGTGCTGTGGGTACTAAACTTTTTTCTTTGGTTTTCTTTTTGAATAAATCAAATAATCCCATTTTTCCACCTCATGGTTTGTACCTGTAATGACAATTATCGCAACTCTATTTGACTAAAATTAAATCAATATTCTA
>JAQVXN010000011.1 GCA_028709135.1 Bacteroidaceae bacterium
TCCACGCACTCAATACTCTTGATATGTTCTTGTGAAAGATAAGCTGCAGGTCCCCCTATTGTACCCAAATAAAAGCCTCCATGTTTTTTACAGGAATCCGTAACTACCTGCGTACGATTACCTTTAGCAATCATAACAAGGCTACCTCCATGTTCCTGGAAAAGATCCACATACGGATCCATGCGATTAGCTGTAGTAGGTCCCATAGAACCACACGGCATGCCTTCGGGTGTTTTAGCGGGTCCGGCATAAAGCACAGGATGATCTTTAAAATATTGTGGCAAATCCTCACCTTTGTCAAGACGCTCTTTCAAGCGCGCATGAGCAATGTCACGAGCCACAATAATTGTACCATTCAAACTAATACGCGTACTAACAGGATATTTTGACAAAATCTTACAAACTTCGCTAATCGGTTGGTTGAGGTCAATCTGAATAGCATTGTCTTCTCCAGCTTGACGCATTTCTTCCGGTATAAGACGAGCAGGATTATTATCCATTTTTTCAATCCAAATACCTTCGCGATTAATTTTACATTTAATATTGCGATCGGCAGAGCAACTTACACCAAGTCCTACGGGGCATGAAGCTCCGTGACGCGGAAGGCGAATAATACGCACGTCATGGGCAAAATATTTGCCGCCAAACTGTGCACCAAGACCTATTTTGTAAGCTTCTGCAAGCACTTGTTTCTCCAATTCCAAATCTCGGAAAGCGCGACCGTAAGCATTACCCGTAGTAGGCAAATTATCATAATAATGAGTAGAAGCCAATTTCACAGTAAGCAAGTTGCGCTCTGCAGAAGTGCCTCCAATGACAAAAGCAATATGATAAGGCGGACATGCAGCGGTACCCAAAGTTTTCATTTTTTCAACCAGAAAAGGCACAAGTGTTTGCGGATTCAGAATCGCTTTAGTTTCCTGATAGAGATAGCTCTTATTCGCAGAACCACCGCCTTTGGCAACACAGAGGAAACGATATTCCATACCTTCGGTAGCTTCCAAATCTATTTGTGCAGGCAAATTGCACCGAGTATTAACCTCCTCATACATATTCAAGGGTGCATTCTGGCTGTAGCGCAGATTATCCTCAGTATAAGTATTGTACACGCCGCGAGAGAGGGCCTCTTCGTCACAAAAACCCGTCCAGACCTGTTGTCCTTTTTCTCCATGAATAATCGCAGTACCCGTATCCTGGCAGAAAGGCAATATACCTTTTGCTGCCACATCGGCATTACGCAGAAACGTAAGAGCCACGAACTTGTCATTGTCAGTGGCTTCAGGGTCAGAGAGGATTTCGGCCACTTGCTTATTATGAGCAGGACGCAGCATAAATTCCACATCATGGAAAGCCTGCTGGGCAAGAAGTGTCAGGGCCTCTGGCGCTACTTTCAAAATACTTTTTCCTTCAAATTCGGAAACAGAAACATAATCTTTGGTGAGAAGATAATACTCCGTATCATCTTTTCCAACCTCAAACATAGGTTGATACTTAAAATCAGGTGTTGTTGCCATATCTCAATTGATTTTTTATTTCTTCAGGGCAAAGATAATACAAATCGGTCGAAAAGTGTAACGAAAGGCTAGCTCTTTCTAAGCAGTTTAGCAAGATGTAGTTAATTCCGTGAAAAATTACGGCTTTCATCATTATGTCTCCGCAAAATGAAAACTTTATCTGCATTTTTTAAAACCAAATTTATCTCAATACCCTATCAGCTTTATTCTTTAACCTTTTTCATGCGAGCAACAATCTCATCACCAAGAGCCGATTTAGTATTGATGTGACTCAAAACAGACATTACAAAAGGATTGCTTTCAAAATCTCCTCGCACACGTTCAAAATCTTCCTCCTTATCACGCCGTGTGCCGTCCGCTCCGAAACCAGTCCTGGAAGCCAATGAGAATTCTTTTTTTGCATCCTCATAAACCATTTGGTCAAGACCTACAACAGCTATTCGCCAACGCTCTACTAAATTTATAATCTGCTCAGCCGTTATGGTCCTTAGATCTAAACCAAAATAGTTCTGAATTTCTTCATACGCCCAAGTCCATTCATACGTATAGTAATGAGCGTGTATATCAGCAAAACGGGCATTGATTTCCTTGAGTTTACAAATATGGCCGGCACCAATGTCCTCAATAAGTTTATCTACTTCACTTTTAGGAGCTATCAAGCCGGAAATATCCACCCATTCACCTGTACCTATTTCAGTATCAGGAACTAAACGGGCACGAATTTCTGCATTCGATTGAAAAGGAGTTTTCTCCAAACGCTTAATCAAAGAATTGCCCAAAAACTTACAAATCCCCGTTTCATACATGCGAATACCGTTACGCAAAGAAGAATTTCTGATTTTTGTACTTTGAAAAGAATAAATGTCAGAAAGTTCTCCGGAAGAATGCTGCAATTCAAGGAGGCGCTCGCGTCCTTTCAACATTTTTTGAATGGTATAAGGACTTAACAAATTATAATTGATGCAATCCAACAGGTTTTTGTCCTTACGTCCATCCCGTTTAGGCCATTTAGCATTATCGCGCATGGTACCTACACTTCGCAAGTTTACACCCGGCACAAGATATGTTGTGTTGTGATCCTCAATTAAATAAGAGAACGGAAGATTTGACGTATCTGAATGAGTCACATGACGTCCCATTACCAGAGAGAACGCTCCTACACGAGAGGGCCATAAAATATAAGAATCAGACGCCGTCTTCGCCCCGCGTTCCAGTGTACCTTGATGAATAGGGCCCAACTTATACATGTGGTTGCTCTGATTGGACCCAGAGCCTGCATTCATAAAAGAAAATACCCCGGCTATCAACAACGTGGATTTATGATGCGTCACCGTATATGGTCCGGCAAAAATAGCACAGGCCTCGCCATTTTCACCTTGACAATTACTAAAGAAAAGCGAGTCCGAAGCGGAATAGGTATGGCCCAATTTGCATGCCTGACCGATAAAGCAGCGTGTTATCATCGTGCCATCGGTAACGCTCGAGCCTGAAGAAATAATAAAATCCTCACAAACTACATTGTAGCCTATTAATACAGGTGCATCGGCGTTACTGTTCACGCTGCCGTTCATCAGCCGGCACGTACCTTCAATACGAGCGCAGTCTCCCACGCGCACATTTTTAATAGAACCTGTATTCAGAATGGTCACATTCTTTCCTATCGTACCAATCTCAGAAGCATGCTTCTCCGCATAATGCTCCGTGATGGCGTTGATTTTGTCGATCAAATTTGGATAATGACGATACAAAGCAGCAATATATGCCAAATGCGCGGAAAGTTTATCATTAATCAGCACTTCGCGTCCTCCGTTTTCATTCAGCACAGAGACAGCTACACCATTACCAAAACGGGATTTCTCTGTCACAACAATTTCATCTACGTTTTCAATAAAAGAATCCTCACCTATTTCATAATTGGCAATATAATTCTGTATGTTTTCAATACAACAATTATCACCCACCGCAACATGACACAATGTAACATGCGACAAACCAGAATGTTTGGTAACACCGCCAGGTAATAAAAATGTTTTTTCAAAAATACCCAATTTAATGGTACCCGAAAAACGTACGTCACGGATATATTCAGTAGAAAAACCGTCGTCTACATCTATTTTTGCCCAATCGTCGGCCAAACAAAGCTGCGCCACAAGTTTGTCTATTTCTTCCCGACGCAATTTTCTATATGATTTCTTCTCCATATCTACTTTCTTTTATGATTTGGTCTCTTCATAAGTATCGAAGAGAAAATCGTTATACGGATATTTCTGCACGTGAAGTTCACGCACCTTTATATAAAGTTTACGGCGAAGTTCTTCTATATTCGTCCTTTCCCGAGCCGAAATGAAAATACAGTCCTCACCAACTTTGGCCATCCAAGTAGACATAAGTTCCTCCAATGTCCAATTTTCTCTCGTTTTGGGAGTCAGATCATCGGCATCTTTTTGAATATACGTATAGGCATCTATCTTATTAAACACAATCATACTGGGTTTTCCACCCGCTCCTATTTCCGAAAGCGTGCGATTGGTCACTTCCAACTGTTCTTCAAAATCAGGATGCGAGATGTCCACCACATGAACCAGCATGTCTGCTTCGCGCACCTCATCGAGAGTAGATTTAAAAGAATCCACCAAAGTCGTAGGTAACTTGCGAATAAAACCTACCGTATCACTCAAGAGAAAAGGCAGATTGTCCACAACCATCTTGCGCACCGTGGTATCAAGTGTAGCAAAAAGTTTGTTTTCGGCAAAGACATCACTTTTTGACAATAAATTCATCAACGTAGACTTGCCTACATTGGTATAACCCACTAGCGCCACACGAATCAACTTACCGCGATTTTGCCGTTGAGTGGTTTTCTGCTGATCTATTTCGATCAAACGTTTTTTGAGCAACGCCATACGATTCAAAATAATACGACGGTCCATTTCAAGTTGAGTTTCACCAGGGCCACGCAATCCAACACTTCCTTTTCCGCCTCCGGATCCACTCCCGCCTCCTTGGCGTTCCAAATGAGTCCACAGTCGTTGCAAGCGAGGCAGTAGATAACGATATTGCGCCAACTCCACCTGCGTCTTAGCATTTGCCGTCTGCGCCCGCATGGCAAAAATATCTAGAATCAAAGACGTACGATCCAAAATCTTAATTTCCAACTCTCCTTCAATAATCCGAAGTTGTTGTGCAGAAAGTTCGTCATCAAAAATCACCATACCTACTTCGCGATCAGCTTTTTCTTCTGCCACGATGTATTCATGTATTTCGTCCAACTTACCTTTCCCCACATAAGTACTGCTGTTTGGACCTCCTTGCCGCTGTGTAAAACGCTTTACGGTTCGTGCCCCAGCTGTCTCTGCCAGAAACTCCAATTCATCCAGATATTCCTTCGTTTTTCGCTCATCCTGGTCAGGCGTAATCAAGGCAACCAGTACTGCCGTCTCGGTCTTGGCTTCAGAAATTACAAACTCTTTCATCTTTTTCTTTTTTTGTTATTCAACCTTTCAGACAACATCTGCGCGCTTTGCCCTCAAATGATTCCCGAACGTTTTTAATATACGCCAGCGATTATCTGACTTTCTTCTGTTTGTATGCAAAAATACATCATTTTTCGATAAACCTCGGAACTTTAGTTGATATTCGAAAAAACAAGATAGAAAGACTTTCTTGGACGATCTCCGTCATACACTGCTAAATACCTTAAAAGCAATAAAAAAAGGCTGTTGCAGAACTTTATAACCACAGAAAGAATTAATTTTGCATGAAATCTATCATAAATTTTATTTTTATGTGCGGAATAGTTGGATATATTGGATCACAAGAAGCCTTTCCTATTCTTATAAAGGGGCTCAAGCAATTAGAGTATCGCGGTTACGACAGTGCCGGCATCGCATTAATCTCTGAAAGCAAGAAGCTTAATATTTATAAGACCAAAGGAAAGGTCATACATCTCGAAGAAGAAACCCAAAACAGGGACAAGTCCGGGAACGTTGGCATTGCCCATACACGCTGGGCCACACATGGAGAACCTTCCGTTGTCAATGCCCATCCACACATTTCCATGAGTGGAGAACTCACCTTGGTTCATAACGGCATCATCGAGAATTATGCATTACTCAAAGAACAGCTTATTGAAAAAGGATATACTTTCAAAAGTACTACCGACACGGAAGTTCTTGTACAATTGATAGATTATTATTATCAAAAAAACGGGAAGAAACTCACGAAAGCCGTTTGCAAAGCCCTGAATGACGTGATTGGAGCTTACGCCATTGTAGTACTTGAGACGAATAACCCTGGACATCTCGTTGCAGCGCGCAAATCAAGTCCCCTCGTTGTTGGAGTCGGTCAGGACCAAAAAGATTACTACATCGCCAGCGACGCTACCCCCATTGTAGCATATACGAAAAAAGTTGTTTATCTTGAAGACGGACAAATAGCAGACATCACTCCAAATAAAGAGATTGAAATCATCAACTTGGAAGAAAAAAGCATGAATGTAGATATTCATGAAGTTAACTTGGACATTTCAAAACTGAGCAAAGGAGGATTTGATCACTTTATGCTAAAGGAAATCTACGATCAGCCTCAATGTCTAAAAGACTGCATGAGAGGGCGCCTCTTTGTTGACGAAGAAAATCCATGCAATAACCGCATTGTGCTTTCCGCACTAACAAATTTCAAAGACCGCCTGCTTCAAGCTAAACATATTATTATTGTAGCTTGCGGCACGAGCTGGCATGCCGGTCTGATAGGAAAGCAACTGATTGAAAAATTCTGTCGTATTCGTGTAGAAGTTGAATACGCCAGTGAATTCAGATATCGTGATCCCGTTATAGAAAAAGACGACGTTATCATTGCCATCAGTCAAAGCGGTGAAACAGCTGACACTCTCGCTGCCATTCAACTAGCAAAAGAACACGGTGCACTTATTTTCGGCATTGTCAATGCTGTAGGTTCTTCAATTGCCAGAGAAGCAGATACCGGCATCTATATTCACGTCGGTCCTGAAATAGGTGTTGCCAGTACAAAAGCTTTCACGGGACAAGTAAATGTCCTCACTCTTCTTGCTTTGGCTCTCGGACATGAAATAGGAACTTTGCCCGACGATCAATATCGTCAAAACATTGCGGAACTATCCTTGATACCTTCCAAAATACAAGAAGTTCTTCAGCAAAATGAAAAAATCAAACGCATTTCCACCTATTTCACCTATGCGCGCAACTTTCTCTACTTGGGTAGAGGTTTTAACTATCCAGTAGCCCTTGAAGGAGCTTTAAAACTCAAAGAAATCAGTTACATTCATGCAGAAGGTTATCCTGCTGCCGAAATGAAGCACGGACCTATTGCACTTGTGGATCAAGAAATGCCAATCATTTTCATAGCAACCCACCATAAACTTTATCAAAAAATTATCAGCAACATGGAAGAAGTAAAGTCTCGAAAAGGACGTATACTCGCCATCGTTACGGAAGGCGATGAAGACGTGAAAAAGATTGCGAATGAAACCATCGAAATTCCTCAAACACTCAACTTTCTCATTCCTCTCTTAACCGTCATTCCGCTACAACTATTATCTTATCACGTAGCAGTAGCCAGAGGTCTCAATGTAGACATGCCGAGAAATTTGGCTAAAAGCGTTACCGTGGAATAGCATCAATGAGATTTTTAATCATTTTACAAAATATCAAACATCATGAACAGTAAAACAAAGTTTTTGGCAGTTTGGTCACTTTTATTACTGAGCTTCTCTCTTGGTCAGGCAAAAGCCCAAGACATGAGTGCAGCAGATAATTGGGCCAAAGAGAAACTCAGCCAAATGACATTGGACGAAAAAATCGCTATTATTGGCGGGACCAACGGAATGGACACAAAAGCCATTGACCACTTGGGCATTCCTAAAATCCACATGAGCGACGGGCCACAAGGTGTGCGCGAGAAGAATTCTACAGCCTACCCATGCGCTGTGATGCTCGCAGCAACCTGGAACGACAAATTAGCTCACGACTATGGTTATGCCATGGGACGTGACTGCCGTGCGCGCAACGTAAACATTATTCTCGGACCCGCAGTTAATATTTATCGTTCTCCTCTCAACGGGCGCAACTTTGAATATATGGGAGAGGATCCTTTTCTAACCTCACGCATTTCACAAGGTTACATTGAAGGAGTTCAATCAAATAAAGGCGTCATTGCCTGCATTAAACATTTCGCAGCGAACAATCCGGAATATCAGCGCACTGAAGTCAGTTCGGATGTAGATGAGCGCACACTCAACGAAATTTATTTACCAGCATTCAAGAATGCTGTTCAAAACGCCAAAGTTGGTTCCATCATGTCCAGCTACAATCTGATTAACGGTGTTTACACGGCAGAAAACAAATGGCTCATGCACGACATGCTGCGCACTCAATGGGGATTCCCCTTTTTGAGTATGACTGACTGGGGAGCAGCAAAACACAGTCTGCTCATGGTACGTGACGGTGTAGACTTAGAGATGCCAGACGCAGCTTTTATGAAAGCAGATTCCATCAAGAGCTATCTATCAAGCGGTAAAATCACGATGGAAACGCTTGATGATAAAGTGCTTCACATTCTGCGTACCGGTTACTACTTCAATCTTTTTGGCACTGTTGCCGACAAAAGCATTGCTCTCGACAACAAGGAGAATGCTCAAACAGCCTATAATGTGGCCAAAGAAGGCTTTGTTCTATTGAAAAATCAGAACAATATACTTCCTTTTAATCCTTCCAAGATCAAACGCATTGCCGTTATTGGTTCCAACGCCAATCAATATGTATGGGGCGGAGGCAGCGGTACGGTATATCCGTTCCGCAAAGTAACTTATCTGGAAGCTATTCAAGCTGAAGCCAAGAAGAATGGTGTACAGGCAGATTTTCTAGATCTTTCGGGCAATATGGATAATACGGAGTCCATTTGCTTTGCTGACGAAAGCTGCACCACAAACGGATTCAAGACCACCTATTATAATAATAAGAAATTGGAAGGCACACCTGCAGCCACCAGCATTGACAAGCAAGTTGCCTACAACTGGAAAGCAACTCCTGTTAACGGCGTTTTACAGGATAATTTCAGTGCTACCGTGGACACTTGGATTAAAGCTCCGAATAACGGGACTTATTCTTTCCGCGTTGGCGGCGACGATGGTTTTGCGCTCTCCATTGACGGAGAAACTATCGTAAACGAATGGGCCGACGGCGGCAATCGCTCCAGAGAGGCCAACAAAGAATTGAAAGCCGGTAAGATCTATCATCTGCAAATAAAATATTTTCAGAGTGCAGGCGACGCATTACTCAATTTCCATGTGCTCAATCTCAACAATGAGAACCTGAAAGCACAAGCCGCCAAACTTAATGCCTACGACGCCGTTGTGGTTTGCGAAGGCTTTAATTGCGATTTGGAAGGAGAGGGCAGCGACCGTACTTTTGGGCTCCCCATTGAGAAAGAACAAAACCTTCAAATTGCCACCTTGGCAAAAGTGCCTGTCGTTGCAGTCATGAATGCAGGTGGAAACATTGAAAGCAGCAAATGGGGATCAAAAGTTAAAGGACTCATTTGGGCTTGGTATTCAGGTCAGGAAGGAGCTACAGCCCTTGCCGATGTTCTCTTCGGTAATGTGAATCCTTCAGGTAAATTGCCTATGACTTTCGAAAAGAAAGCCGAAGATAATCCTACATTCGGACACTATCAGCACCATGGTGATTTTCATGTAAAATGGACCGAAGGAATCTTTGTAGGTTACCGTGGCTATGATAAAAATAAAGTACAACCCCTTTATCCTTTTGGCTTTGGTTTATCGTACACGACGTTTAAACTTTCTGGATTACACGTAGCTGCTCCTGACGCAGAAGGCAATGTAAATGTTGAATTTAATCTGGCAAATACCGGAAAACGTGCCGGCGCTGAAGTTGTTCAGGTTTATGTCAGCAAAATAGGCGGAAGTCCCGTAGCCCGTCCCATCAAGGAATTAAAACAGTTTACGAAAGTACATCTGGCACAAGGCCAATCCCAACAGGTTTGTCTAAAACTCAATAAAGATGCTTTCAAATATTATGACACTACAAGTCATAGTTTTGTAACCGATGCCGGCACTTATAATATTTTGGTAGGCACTTCTTCCCGTGATATTCAACTTAAATCTCAGGTAAAAGTGAACTAAAAGAGTCACCTCCATTTATCGGATATTTAGAATGCGAGATTCTTAACAATAAAGGTTAAGAATCTCGTTTTTTGCACTTGCAATTTGTCTCTTTTGTACTTATCTTTGGTCATTTTGACAGATCATAAACACTCTGACGATTTTCAAATTGGCTTTCTTCTGCATTTTTTCTACATTTACAGTTCCAAGTCAAATGTTTTATGAAAAGATTTTCCACCTTCAGTCTGTATTTGATAATATTAGTTGCATTTCAGGCTTGTGATCTAATTGAATATCACCCTTATGATTCCCATGTAAAAGGCGCAACACATTTAACCTATCAAATGATACAGCGCATACAGGACGCATGCGCAGAGAAAGACACGATCCGCTTTGCCCAAATCAGCGACACCCAGCGTTGGTATGATGAAACGCAGGATCTTGTGAACGCCATCAATGCTCACGGCAATATTGATTTTGTCATTCATACAGGCGATCAAACTGATTTTGGTCTCACTAAAGAGTTTATTTGGCAGAGAAATATCATGGCGGGATTTAAGATGCCTTTTGTCTGTATTATCGGGAACCACGATTGTCTGGGACTGGGAGAAGAAACTTATCATAAAATTTATGGCAATGACAATTTCAGTTTTAATGCCGGATTCCTTCATGTAGTTTGTCTCAACACCAATGCTTTCGAATATGATTATTCCAGCAATATTCCTGATTTTCAATATATCAAGCAGGACATCGACAGTGTCCCGCCAGGCATTTCTCGTACGATTGTAGCCATGCATGCCATTCCTTATTCGGAACAGTTCAACAACATTGCGGAATATTTCAATTTAACACTTCAAAAATATCCGGGTTTGACTTGCTGCCTTTGTGGGCACGACCATCATAACGACGTCATCTATCCTTTCAAAAACGGCGTACCTTACTACGAATGTGCTGCCGCCAGAGAAAAAACTTATCTTCTTTTCACTATTACCAAAAACAGTTATACCTATGAAATCGTTAAAATATAAATTCTCATGGGGCACACTGTTTGGGATATTGTTTTTTGCAGCAAATCTTTATCCAAATGTTCTGAAAGCACAACAGATTTCCACACCAGCAGAAACGCACCTGCCCGATACGTTTTCTGTTAACACTTCTGCAAAAGACATCTCCTCTTATGAACAATACGTGCGCCGCTATCGCAAGTTTTGGTCTCGTCTCATTCCAAGCCAGTTCAAAATTCAATATGCCGGCAGCATCGGCATTTTTTCTGCCTCAGCAGGCTGGCACTATGGCTATGAACTGCGCACCTGGGAAACTGACGTATTTCTGGGTATCGTACCAAAATTTCAAACGCGATGCAGCAGAGCAACATTAACTTTTAAACAAAGTTATGTGCCTTTTCGTTTCCCGATTCTTGAACAATTTGATTTTGAACCACTGGCCTGCGGACTCTTTTTTAGTACCATTTTCGGAGAAGAATTTTGGGGTGCACAACCTTCCAAGTATCCCAAACATTATTATGGGTTTTCTACCAGAATCAGATCCAATATTTTTCTCGGAGAACGACTGCGATACCGCATTCCTTCAAACATCCATAAACGCCACAATAGCGTCTCCGTTTATTATGAGCTGAGTACCTCCGATCTCTATCTAGCCAGTTACGCCACAAACAGATATCTATCCTTGTGGGATATTCTCAGTCTATCTTTCGGAATGAAATTTGAATTGTTCTGATGAGATTAAAACCATCAAAAGATTTAACAGAATCATTTTGACTTTCTTTATGTTCTATATTTTCCTTCAACAGAGTAGGACTTACTTCCAAATATATTTATCATATTTCAAAATACATTTGTCATACGATTTGCAAGATACTTTGTTGTTTGAATAAATGACCTCTTCGTTTCGAACAACAGATTCTACTGGTCTCACACATCAACCTGACACAGCGAATTTAAATGCTTCAATTACACTTCCTATTCTTTAACAGCACTTTATAGGTTTGTACTTTAACCAGACAGAAACATTTTACCTCGTAGGCTCTTTGATGCACTTGATACTTTTCATTCTTTTCCTGAAATTCTATCAGGATATGGTGTTCCAAATGAAATGTTCCTTCTTATTCTATGTGACGCACTGCGTTTCTTTTGTGACGCACTGCGTCATCAACTTTTATTGAGCATGTCAAAATTTGAAAAACACGATCGAATCAATTCTTTGAAAGCAACAGTTTATTTTACGGTCTGCATTTTCACAAAAAGAAAACTAAAACAAAAAGCAGACTCAGAACTAAATTGAAGTTTTCTTCTCTTTAAACATTTCAGTTAATTTTGCTCTGACCTGTTCACTCTAGGCTCTTTGTTTCGATAAAGAACAACGTAGCTTTTACGAATGCAAACGTCTAAGATCCCTAAAAATATAGTATTCCATCGAGCTCATCTAGGAAAAAGGAGTCTTTTCTCAAAAATAGGCAGGACTTTCTCTTAGATCATTTCTTTCAAATCACAAAA
The DNA here is from genome assembly GCA_028709135.1 of Bacteroidaceae bacterium. GTDB lineage: Bacteria > Bacteroidota > Bacteroidia > Bacteroidales > Bacteroidaceae > UBA6382. Next base: position 12,183 of record JAQVXN010000011.1, read on the forward strand.
GCAACTACCCAAGCGGAAAAGACTTCTTACTGCTTGACCATAGGAAAACTTCATGTAAAATAACAGCTAAATCATTTTAAGAACAAAAAACTTAGAGATGTTCCAGTACATACCAGGACAAATAGTTTCCAAACGTAGCCGTCATGTAGCTCACCGTGCCGGCTGTAGACTTTTTATTGCGTTCTCCATCTACCAATAAAATAGCATCGCGATGAACAGGTTCGTCACTAAAGACAACCGGAACTTTGTAACGACTGAAACCATCTCGCCGCAAAGTTGCTCTTACTACTTTTGCCAAACCGCACTGAGTAGTTTTCCACAAACTCTCCACGCGAATACGGCGAATGTCGGTTTTCGCACCAGCCCCCATCGCAGAAATCAGAGGAATATGATTCTTTAAACACGCCTCCATCAGTTTGCACTTGCAACTCACAGTATCAATAGCGTCGACAACAAAATCAAAATTATTATTTTCAAAAAGAGTCGGCATGTTTTCTTCATCCAAAAAAACTTCCATAAAATTCACATCAATCTCAGGATTAATATCCTGAAAACGTGACGCTAAGAGTTTTGCCTTCATCTGACCTACTGTGGAATGAAGAGCCGGTAGCTGCCGATTAATATTGGTGATAGTTACACGGTCCGCATCAACAATCTGCAAATGTCCTATTCCGGCACGGCAAAGCATTTCTGCAGCATAGGCACCTACTCCGCCAAGACCTACAATTAATATATTTGCAGCTCGCAGTTTATTCATGCGCTCCGCACCATAAAGAAGCCTCGTACGCTGCTGCCAATCATTTTCTTCGTTATTTATAGGATTTCCCATATTTCAAATTCAAGTAGTTCATCATCTTTAAAATGATTCTGATTACGATGGCTGCTGCATTTTTTAAACCTTTCTTATATTTAATCTACAGCACCACAAAAAATCAACTGTAGTTGTCGATTGAGACATTTAATCTAAAGAACAATATCTTAAAGCTCAATTAAGGTAGTGCAAAGGAAAGAAATTATTATCGGAAATCAATTTTTGTAATGAAAAAGTTCTACTTTTGCATTGTTATATGAATTTAAATTAGAAAAAATGAACGTTGCAATCGTTGGCGCCAGTGGCGCAGTGGGACAGGAATTTATGCGCATTCTTGCAGAGCGCAATTTTCCTATTGATGAGTTAAAATTGTTTGGTTCGACCCGTAGTGCAGGCCGAAAATATTCTTTTAAAGGAAAAGAATATACCGTCAAACAGCTCGCACACAACGATGATTTCAAAGATATTGATGTAGCTTTTACCTCTGCAGGAGCTGGAATTTCAAAAGAATTTGAAAAAGACATCACCAAATTTGGTGCCGTCATGATAGACAACTCCAGTGCTTTTCGCATGGATGCAGACGTTCCTTTGGTCGTTCCGGAATGCAATCCGAAAGATGCCCTGGAAAGACCACGTGGCGTTATTGCAAACCCAAACTGCACCACGATCATTATGGTTGTAGCTCTCAAAGCTCTTGAAGAACTGAGCCACATCAAGAGAATCCACGTCTCTACTTATCAAGCTGCCAGTGGCGCTGGAGCAGCAGCCATGCAGGAACTTTACGATCAGTATCGTGAAGTATTGGCAAACGAACCTGTAACTGTTAAAAAATTCCCTTACCAACTGGCTTTCAATATGATTCCCCAAGTAGATGTTTTCCTAGATAATGACTACACGAAGGAAGAAATGAAAATGTATAACGAGACACGCAAAATCATGCACAGCGACGTTGAAACGAGTGCAACCTGCGTCAGGGTTCCATCTCTGCGTTCTCATTCGGAAAGTGTATGGGTTGAAACCGAAAAGCCCATTTCTCCGGAACAAGCTCGTTTGGCTTTTGAAAAGGCAAAAGGACTTCAGGTGGATGATGATCCTAAGCATGGTCAATATCCAATGCCGCTCTTTACTGCTGGAAAAGACGACGTTTTCGTTGGTCGCATCCGTAAAGACCTGGCAAATCCCAACGGACTTACATTTTGGCTTACAGGCGACCAGATACGTAAAGGTGCAGCTCTGAATGCGGTACAAATTGCCGAATACCTTATTCAAATCGGGAATCTGAAATAAAAACTTTGCCACACACTATAAAAAAACGGCCTCAATAGAAAAAATTGAGGCCGTTTTTATATTCAAAAGTAATTTATACAAATTCGTGCCGCGCCTTCAAGAGCTCGCCACGCCACTCTTTAAAAGGGTGCACACGCAATTGTGAATTATAGAACCGCTTGTCGCCTGTTACTTCCTTACCCAGAAAAGATGGTTTCTCAAAAAGTTCATCAGGCGAATCAACTTCGATTTCGGCCATCACAAGCCCTTCATTTTCACCAAAAAATTCATCCACTTCACAGGTATGATTTCCACAACTCACAAGGTATCTGTTTTTATCGATCACACCGGGCTCGCACAACTGCATCAGCTGTTTGGCCTCACCCACGGAGATTTCCTTTTCAAACTCAAGTCTTTGTAAACCGTCTGTCGAAGAAGGACCCTTAATGGTAAGAAAAGCCTTTTTGCCATAAATTCTGACACGCACCGTACGCGATACATCACTAGAAATGTAACCTTGTACGATGTGCGCAACACTTTTTGCATAGGACTTGAAAGCCCCATTAACCAAAAATTTGTGTTCTATTTCCTTGTTCATTTTTGCTTTTAAGAACCCACAATAGAATAAACAATGAGCAACAAAAGCATCAAGGCAATAAGCCCTATAAAAATGCCGTTTACGATATGCTTTGCTTTACGCACTTGCTTTTGTTCTCTTTTTTCTGCACGGATTTTACTGTTTTGACTCATAGTATTTTAGTTTTATTATATCAATTGTCGTCTTCCTTTTTGCCGGCAAACTCCATCAGATATGCTTTGATAAAACCATCTATTTTGCCGTCCATCACCCCCGTCACATCACTGGTTTGATAGCCTGTACGATGGTCTTTCACTCGGCGGTCATCAAACACGTAGCTACGAATTTGACTGCCCCATTCTATTTTCTTTTTGCCCGCTTCTATCTTAGCCTGCGCAGCTTGGCGTCGTTTCAATTCACGATCATAAAGTTGACTGCGCAAGAGGCGCATGGCATTCTCTCTATTCTCAAGTTGTTTACGGCTTTCTGTATTTTCTATTAAAATTTCCTCTGTAGCGCCCGTATCGGGATCTGTATATTCATAGCGCAGGCGCACACCGGTTTCTACCTTATTCACATTCTGCCCACCAGCACCACCGGAACGAAAGAGATCCC
>JAQVXN010000270.1 GCA_028709135.1 Bacteroidaceae bacterium
TAAACGCCGAGCTCAATAATTACAATCATCAAGGCGAAATTGTGTTTTATGATACCGACCTAATCGTAACCAAAATATGGTTTAAACGCGTGTTTAATCGAGTACCCAAATGGATCGATAATCATCTTCAAAAGCATCCTGCACATTTGCACCTACTTTGCTATCCCGACTTGCCATGGGTTTATGATCCTGTACGCGAAAATCCGGATAACAGATTAGAACTCTTCGACGAATACGAATCTGAGATTAAACAACTTGGAATCCAATATCAAATTATAACAGGAGTAGGTGAGGAGCGAATAAAAAATGCAATAAAGAGTATTGATAGTTTTTTAGCACAGAAATAACAATGCTTTTGTGCGAATGTTAATATCTTTTACCTTAAAACTTTTCAACAATCCTTTTTTGTTTAAAAACATTCGCTAATTTTATGGCATGAACACAAATATAAAAAATATTATTAAAAAGCTTGCAGCAGATGAATTTGCTGACGATGAGATTTTATACAACCGCCTAAAAAATGCAATTCAACAAGTCGAGCTGGAAAAAAACATTCCAAATCCAGAATTACATAGTTTGGCATCGCTTGCTGATGTAACTCTTACTTCGCTTGAGTCTTTATACGAACCGGATGACATTATTTCAACCGGCTTTAAAAAACTCAATAGTGTGCTAAATGGTTTTTATCCCGGCGAACTAGTATATGTTGGCGGACGTCCTTCGATGGGTAAAACAATGTTTTTGGTTAATCTGGCTTTAAAAATGTCAACTGCAACACCAATATTGTATTTTAGCTATGATTTGCCTCCAAAGCGACTTGCGGCTCGTTTTATTGCCGCTGTTTCTGATGTAGAACCTGGAAAAGTTCTTAGCCGACAGATATTTGGTCCGATGCTACTGCAGGTACAACATCATTCAAAAGAACTACAAAAACTACCAATTTATATTTCTTCCGATTTTAGTAATTCGGTCGAAAATATGCGGGAATTTGTCGAAAAGCAAATTGCCGAAAAAGGGATTAAAGTGGTGATGATTGATTATGTGCAACTTATGGGAAGTCTTAAGCAGCGTAATGGACGCGAGTACGAACTTACGAATATAAGTCGTGAGCTAAAACGTATGGCAAACGAACTAAATATTTGCGTTATTGCTTCCAGTCAGTTAAGCCGCAATCCCGAGCAACGTAGCGGAGATCATAAACCAAAACTTTCTGATCTGCGCGATAGCGGTTCTCTGGAGCAAGATGCAGATAAAGTTTTGATGTTGCATCGAGCCGAATACTACGGAATAACCACTGATGGTGATGGTAATTCTCTTCTTGGATTGTTGGAGCTTATTATCTCAAAAAACCGTTCGGGACCAATTGGATCGATTTATCTCAAGCGAAGCTCGACTTTTGCAAAAATCTCCGAATTTGGTGGGTTTGATGATGATATAGAAATCTCAATGAAACGAATGAGTGAAATTGATGGGCTGATTGGCGATATTCCGATTACCTTTACAGATAATGATGATAATTCACCTTTTTAAAGAAATTTTATGAGCCGTTGCTTTCAAATTATGAGGTCAAACATACGATCTTGCGGTTGTGTTCCTGCAACCCGTGAAGCGACGGAGTACTTTGCGTTTAGCATTAGATGATGATCTGCTCCGCAAGCTCCGCCGCTCATCATCGAGAATATTCAAAGATAATTGGCAACGGCTCATTTTTTAAAATTACATTTTGAAAAACACAAAACTAATATCGAGTAAATACCAAAACCGCTCTCATCACGAATGGGAGCTGCTCGACGATATATACAATTTGTCAGGCGAATACGAACCAAATAATAAAATTCATTTAGAAGCAAAGGCTGCCAAATTTCTCAACTTTAACACATATAACAAACTGCGACTTTTGCTCTCCAACGAAGAAAATCCTTTGATAAATCTTGTAAATTATCCAAATTACAAGGTTTTTAGCATTCCTAAAAAGCGTAAAGGCAGCAGGATGATTTATTCTCCTCAAGCCGCTCTAAAACTAAGTCAGCGCCGACTAAATTACTATTTGCAAGCCTGTTATTCATTGCTAAAACCCGACTGTGTTCATGGATTTGTAATCAACAGTCGTAAAACTCGTAATTCGTGCAGTATATACAGCAATGCCTTGCCACATGTTGGCAAAAAGCACTTGTTAAATGTTGACATTCGCAACTTTTTCCCAAGCATAACTGCCCGTAAAGTTTTTGATTTGTTTATAGGTGAGAATTTTCGTTTTCCCGAGAAAACCGCCATAATTCTAACATTGCTAAGTACTTACGCAGGCCGGTTGCCTGCAGGTTCGCCTGCCTCGCCGGTAATCTCGAACTTTATTTGTTTGAAAATGGACAAAACCTTAATGGAATTTTGCACAAATCACAACCTTACTTACACTCGTTATGCCGACGATTTAAGCTTTTCATCCGACAGCAAAATCACCGATGAACAGATTGACACAATACGCTGCATCATAAGCACCGCAGGCTTTGAGATAAACAAGAAAAAGCTACGCATAACATCCAGTGCCAGTCGCCAAACCGTAACCGGATTAACAGTAAATCAAAAAGTTAATCCAAGTCGTCGTCTCATAAAACTCGTCCGCGCCATGCGCCACGACCTCAACACCAACGGACTCGAAGCCGCCACCCAACGCCACTATAAGCTCAAAACTCCGCCGCCACCAAAACTCCAACAAATCTTCCTCAACAAACTCATCGGCCTCGAAGGTTTTGTGAAGTGGGTTAGGGAGAAGGGGTGAGGGGAATATTTTATTTTTTTTATGAATTTGCTATTGTTTATTTGAATAAATAGTTTTAATTTTATAGCAAATTCAATTGTATGAAAAAAATCAAGATTTTAAATGTTGTTTTTAACAAAGAATTAAGCAAATCTGAAGTGCCGGCATTTCGGGGCGCAGTCTTAAATTTACTTGGTGATGCAGATGTAATTTTTCACAATCATTCTGATGACGAAAAGTTTGTTTACGATTACCCAAGGATACAGTATAAAATTATTGGGAAAAAAGCAGCTTTGTTTTGTCTTGAAGAAGGAGTGGAAAAGATTTACAGTTTTTTTAATTTACGAAACAGAGATATTATTATTAATGGTGTGAAATCTGACTTAGTTATAGAGCAGATAAAAGCCAACGAGCATTTAATTCAGGCTTGGGATAAATATTTTAGTTACACCATTACAAGCTGGCTTGCACTTAACGAAATAAATTATGCGAAATATCGCACATTGAATAGTGAGGACGAGAAAATCTTTTTTTTAGAAAATATTTTACGAGGAAATATTTTAAGTTTTGGCAAGGGAGTTAATTGCATATTTGAAAGAGAAGTTAAAGTACAGATAACATCATTAACCAAAGAGTTTACAAGTAATTTTAAAGGTGTAAAAATGCATACTATAAATGCAGAATTTAAGTCTAATGTTTTTTTACCCAATCAACTAGGATTAGGCAAAGGCGTGAGTATTGGTTACGGAATAGTAAAAACTAAAAGAAACGAAAATAAATATTTATGAGCAATAAAAAATACCTATACGGAGCTTCTGTTCAAGGAATACAAAGCTTCATTTTTGGGACGAATAAGTTGAAGGAGATAGTGATTAGTTGCATTCAAAAGAATTAAATATGAAAAATACTAGAGAAATTTTATTTTTAGGTGCTTTACT
>JAQVXN010000271.1 GCA_028709135.1 Bacteroidaceae bacterium
TCGGTGGCAAGTCCCGCATTATTTGCTGCGAGATGAGCTGCTAAAGCTGTACCTGAAAGAATCAAGAGTGGGTGCAACAGTGCGATGATAACAGCTAGTTTCATTTCTTTTGCTTCAATTTTCTTTCCAAGGAATTCCGGCGTTCGTCCTACCATTAATCCGCTGATAAACACTGCGATGATGATGAAGATGTAGTAATTCATGAATCCTACTCCGACGCCTCCGAACCAACAATTAGTCTGCATGTTTAGCATTGCCATCATGCCCGATAAGGGGGTCAAACTGTCATGCATGCCGTTTACCGAACCGTTCGAAGTGACTGTCGTTGCCATGGCCCAAAGGGCCGTGGCGGCCGATCCTATTCGTACTTCTTTGCCCTCCATACTTCCGTTGGGCTGTGATATGCCTAATTTCTTGATTGCATTGTTGCCTCCCATTTCTTGCTGTACAGAAATACCTATCCCAACCAGATAGACCAAAAACATTACACTAAAGATGCAACCGGCAAATTTCTTTTTACGTAAATAGAATCCTAAGGTCCAAATAAGAGCCATGGGGATCAGCAGAATGGCGATACATTCGATCATATTTGTAAAATAGCTTGGATTTTCCAATGGATGAGCCGAATTGGCACCATAAAATCCGCCGCCATTTGTTCCCAATTGTTTAATAGCTACAATGGCCGCAACAGGTCCTTGTGAGATGGTTTGTCTCGTTCCTTCAAGGGTAGTGAAAGTCTCTTTGCCCTCAAACGTCATGGGAGTTCCGCCAATGATTAATAAAACAGCGAAAATCATGGATAGCGGAAGAAGAACGCGGGTAAGAGAGCGAACCAGATAGACCCAAAAGTTACCTAAGGTTTTAGTCGTTTTTTCTGCCATGCCTTTCAGCATTGCAGCAAATGCTGCCATTCCCGTTGCTGCCGCAACAAATTGAAACAGCATGACAACAAATAATTGAGTGAAATAGGTTAACCCGGTTTCCCCGCTGTAATGCTGCAGATCGCAGTTTACCATAAAACTGATGCAGGTATTAAAGGCCTGTGAGATGTTTTGTCCGACATTTCCATCGGGATTTAAGGGTAACTTTCCTTGGAAAACCAATAAGAACATTCCCCATACAAACCAAAACATATTTAAGGTGAGAAGCACTTTTAAAAAACGCTTCCAATTCATCTGCTCGTTGGGGTCTATGCCACAGAGTTTGTAAATTTTGTTTTCGAGGGGCGAAAGAAAATCCATGAAATTCTTTTCTCCGCGATAGACTTTTGAAATATATCGTCCCAGTGGATAGCTAAGCGCAAGCGGAACAATGATTTGAAGGATAATACCCCATATTTCGTGATTCATTTTTTCTTTTGTTTGGAAATGAACAGCCGTTGATAATTAAAATTTCTCCGGTTTAATTAATACGTACATCAGGTATCCGAATAGGATCAGACTGACAATAAACAACAATAGATACATAATCTCAAATTTTGTCAAACCATTTTATTGATAAGAAAAACAGCCCATAACAGGTAAGCCCCAATGCAAGGAGCAGAATAAACAAAATTGTTTCATTCATTTTTTAAATTCTTATTATTCATACAAAATGAAAGATACTAAAATTGTGCCATAAAAATAATTTGTTGACTGTGAAAGAGATATGTAAATGAAACACAAAACGACCCTTCCATTTTGGAAGGGCCGTTTACCATATTGAACGAATATGCTTAAAATCTATGAAGTTGAGATGCCGTATTCTTCTATTTTACGGTATAGTGTAGTAAGTCCTATTTTCATCAAACGCGCCGCTTCTGTTTTATTCCCATTGGTATATTGCAACATTTTGCAAATATGAGCTTTTTCTACTGCGGCCAATTCTCCCCAATTAATATTTGTACTTTGTGACATTTGCAAATCTAAAGGCAGATCCTTAACGATTAACTCATCGTCGGATGCTATGATCATGGCTCTCTCCAAGACATTGCGAAGTTCTCGGATGTTGCCGGGCCAGGAATAATTTTTTAGAATATCAAAGAATTTTTCATCGATCGATTTGATAGGCTTGTTCATTTTAGAAGAAAATCCGTCAATAAAAGTATGTGCAAGGGCTACAATATCATTTCCTCGTTCTCGCAGAGGGGGTAATTCAATGGTGAAGACAGATATGCGATAGTATAAATCTTCTCTGAAATCGCCTTTTGCAACCAGTTCTTTCAAATTTTTATTTGTCGCAGCGATTACCCTTGCATCAATACGTTTGCTCAAGGTGTCACCCACGGAAATAAATTCCCCCGTTTCAAGTATACGTAGTAATTTCACTTGCAGAGCTGTCGGCATCTCTCCAATCTCATCCAAAAAAATGGTTCCACCATCAGCCTGTTCAAAGAGTCCTTTTTTATCTTTTATGGCTCCGGTAAAAGCTCCTGCTTTATAGCCGAACATTTCGCTTTCCAGGAGCTCACTGCTGAGTGCACTACAGTTAACGGCAACAAACGAGCCATTGGCTCTTGTGCTTGCAGCATGAATGGCTGAGGCAAAAACTTCTTTCCCGGTTCCCGTTTCTCCGGTTAATAAAATCGTAGCATTTGTAGGAGCAGCCTTTTGTGCCATATTTACAGCAAAAAGCAGGGCCGTTGATTGCCCTTTAATAGAGTCAAAAGAATATTCTTTGTTGATAACGGACTCGGCTATTGAACCTTTCTTCTGCATAGAGATTTTTTCTGAAACATTCGCGATTAATGGAATAATACGCTGATTGTCATCACCTTTTGTGAGATAATCATAAGCACCGTTTTTAATGGATTGAACGCCATCTGCAATATTCCCGTGAGCTGTCAGCATAATAATTTCCCCGTTAGGAAGCAGGTTTTTCAATTCCGGTACTGCACTTACTCCATTTCCATCCGGCAGGTAAACATCGCAGAGCACAATATTAGGTGCCTGTTGCTTAATTTGTTTAATTCCTGTTTTGATGGAATCTGCTTGTATCACTTCGTAGCCTTCTAATGATATGATTCTGGAAAGCAGCGTGCGAATTTTGACTTCGTCATCTATTATAAGAATCTTAGTCATGGCGTTATTTTTGTTGCAAAGTTAGCCAATTTCATGATATAACAATACTTATAACATTTCCTAAAAATGCGGATGTCAGTTAGAAGATCCTATGGGATCTGTAGTTTAGGATGCGTGATTTTTAAAAAAGTGCATTTTTGCCTCTCCATCACGATTTTTTGATAAAAACATTGGCTCTAACTGTTTAAAAAGGTCGAAAAATACTACTTTTTGAACTTTCATTTCATGAACGACTTGCATTTTTGCTCAAAAAGCCGCAAAAACGAAGAAAACTTTACAAAAGAGACGAAAAATACAACGTGCACATTCATAGATCTTTAATCAAAAATTGGCCATTTTATTTACATTATTTAAGATCTGATGTGCCATCTGTGTCACTCTATAAGTAACTTAATACTATCAAGTTACAACTAATAATGACACATGACACATACTTTCAAAATTTTTTATGGTAATGTATCGTCCTAAAAACACTGACTCAAATATTAGTAATTCTGATATAACAATACTCCGTTAAATAATTGATTAATGTTCTCAGCTATAATGAGTTATATTAACAAGAGTTAGCATAAAAGAATTGGTCAAGTGGCTGATTGTTAGTAACTTTAAGTTCTTGACACTTAGTTA
>JAQVXN010000272.1 GCA_028709135.1 Bacteroidaceae bacterium
CACTGCGTCACCAATTATTGATAAGCCTTTGCTTTTCGAGAAAGAAGTTTTGCCTGAATTTTTTTTTGTGTTCTTGTCCAGGTATACGCATTTCTCCATTTTGTGTATGTCTTTGAACAAAGGTGAAGAACTCTGTCAGAAAATTGAAAATGGCTGAAAATATCGTTTCGTTCAAAATAAAAACATAACTTTGTGATCTTTGGAAACGACTTAGCTATATTCAATTTATGATGATTACCAGACTATTAATTGTGAGTTTGCTCCTTATCGGAGCTATTAGAACAAGTGGACAGCCTGTTTTTCCTTGTTCTACGCACTTGCAAGATGCTTATGGGATTTGCTCCCACATTACTCGTGAAGCAACGGACTTCAACGTGCGCGAAAAGGATTTGAGTAAAATGAATGATGCTCGTATCGGTTGGGTACGCTCAGATTTTGATTGGCATACGGTTATGAAAAATGGGGATGCAGGAGTTGATTTTTCTGTTTTCGATGCTACTCTTCGAAGTTGCGAACAGAAAGGAGTACATCTGCTTCCAATTTTAGACCGTGGTAACGGGCTGCATTTGGCTTGGGAAGTGCCGGATAACTATCTGAAATATGTGCATCTGTTGGTTGAACACTATAAAGAACGCATTACTCATTGGGAGGTTATTAACGAGGCCAATCTGATTCGTACAGATCACAAGGAGGAATTGGGACAAAATTATGCCGACATTCTGAAAACTTCCTATCAGGAGATCAAACATACGGATCCTTCGGCTACGATAGTTTATGGCGGGCAAAGTGAAGTTTATGATCATTTTCTGGAAGGAGTATGTAGCAAAGGAGGACAGAACTTTTTTGATATTATGAATTTTCACAGTTATTCTGCCCCTGAAGAGCTGATAAATTCGTTTTGTCATTTGGCAGAGATCATGCATAAATACGATTGGAGCAAACCTGTTTGGCTTACAGAGACAGGTTATGCCACTCCACCGCAAAGTTCAAATCAAGGTGATTTTTTGCAGAAAGTCGTTCCTATAATGCTTCGAAAAATTGGTAAAAATGCCAGTCTCTGTACACTTGGCGTTGTTTATGATGAGGAAAACCATATTCCTTCTGTTACGGAAGATATGCCTATCGATTTTAAGGTTTTCAAATCTGTACAATATTTGAACTTGAAAGAATTGAAAAACCTTTCAGCATTAAAAGTTCCAGTATTGATTTGTTCTTATGGTGAGTTTTTTCCCGAAGAATATGTGGATGACGTAGTTAATTACGTGCGCCATGGTGGCACGCTTGTTTGTCCTCAAGGTGTACCTTTTTATTATGATCATGTACAAAATGGGCAAATGAGCCATCGGGGAGCTGATCATCAGGCTCGTCTTCATCTAGGTTTTCTCTATTGGTGGAATGACGAAGCGAAAAAGTTAGGAGCGCCCGAAGTGCCTGAATGGCATCACGTGGCAACAGGAATGCCCTTTGATTATGGATGGAATTTTTCCAAAGAAAACGCTTCAAGATACCTTACAAATCGAAATCTGAAGGACGGAGACGAGATGATACCAATTGTGGAAGCAGGAAATGACCATTACAAAGGTTGTGTAGCTGCTCTTTATAAATTACGCAGCGATTTAAGAGGCAATATCATTATACAAACGCGCCTTGACCAGGGTTTACGTAGTGAAAGCGTACAAGCCAAAAGACTGGCGCGCGCTTTTCTCATCTCGTTTGCCTATGGGATTGATCGCGTGTTCTGGTACAACCTGCGCGCCCTTGAAAATTCTCAGACTGATTGGGAAGCTCACTATGGCATTTTGCACAAAGACTTTGCTCCGAAACCTGCATTCCTGGCCTATCAAACACTTACCGAAATGTGCCCCGATGGTTCTCTACGTCCTAAACTCAGCTTTAACAACAATGTATATCAGGCAGATTGGCAACGTCCGGACGGAAGCTTTGTTTCGGCCTTTTGGACCACGGGACCAGAAATTGTCATCAACATTTTCACTTCAGGACGTTTGAAATTTTTTAATTACTTGGGACAGTGTGGGAATTTAAAAAAAGACAATGTAAAGCTCGGAAACGGTGTCCTTTACGTGGTTTCCGATAAAAAGGATCTGAACTTTAAAATCAAATGAAAGTTGTCTTTATTGATTAAGGTTCCGGAGCAAAAAGAGGATCCCATGCCGGCAACAGTGTAGGTTTTTGTTTTGCAATCTGTTGAAGTTTTTCGGAAATGTATTTTTTTTCAACAACCAAGCGGAAAACATATTCAGAAAACCATTTGTCAGACATGATGATGTGTCCCTTAAAACCGTAATCTGCTCCCCAACTGTTCTCAACCATCCATTTACGTGGTGAACCCGTTGAATCCAGGTCCACAGCCATGAGGGTCATGGCGTGGGTTGAGCTGCTGGCAAAAGTACGGATACGGTCTTTTTTGTTCATGGGGAATTGCGTACCAAGCAAATCGGCATAATCATAGTTGCCTGGATCTGAGTAACCGCGTTTAGAATCTAAGAATTTGCTTACATCACAACTCAAATACATCATGGTGCTGTCTTTAATAGACTGAATGGCCATTTCCTTCATGTCTTCGATGGGCACATTCACAAATGTCCAGTTATGGCCGCCGTATACATGACGATCCAAGTCGATTTCGTATGTCTTATAGTATTCGCGTGCAGGATCGTTCATAAACATGATGTAGTTGCCCTCCAAATCATTGCCGATATATTCATTATAGAAACCTAACGGTGTATATTCACGTGTACTTACTGGCTTACCTTCTGCATCAGTACGCATCCAAGTGAACTTCTCGGGCGGCAAACCAAAACAGCGTACCAAAATTTTGTAAACTTCATCCAGCATTTCTTGCTTCCGAGAAATCAAAGTCGTCGCTTTTATCCCTTTTGTAGCCATTTCACGCAATTGAAGCCCATATTCTCGCAATTTCTCGCTCAGCAAATCGGCATATACATCGGTGTTGTTACTATTGTAGGTTTCCGGCATACATTCCGCAGGTACTACACCATATTTCGTAATTAGATCGGCAATGCCAGTAAACTGTCCGCCGTCTGAAAGAGGATTTTTGAAAAGCCATTCCACCAAACGATCATCCATTGGTTTTGTTGCATTGTCAATGATGCTTTGTAGAAAGAGATTAGATTTTTCCAATTGGTCATAAAAGAAAACATAATTTTCAGACAATTGGAACTCACCCAAATGCTGATGCTGTATCATTTTTGCCCGAAGGATATTCAGACCTGTAAACAACCAGCAACGCCCACTCTTTTGTTGATTTGTAATACCTTTTGATTTTACTTCATTAGAAAAATACGTGCCACCAGGAATATCATTTTGTCCAGCAATGGCTAAAGGTTTCAAACCATTTACAGCAAGAGCATTCGCAATTGCTTTATTAGCTCCACTTAGTACGCAGTGTTGTCGATATTGTTTAAGTTGTTCGATCGAAATACTTTTATCCTGTGCTGAGGCTGACAAAACGGTGCCAGCAAGTAGGATGATAAACGTTATTTTTTTGAAATGATACATTTTATGATGATTAAATAAACAAATGCGGGGATCGGCCCAAATGGGACGATCCCCGCAGGAATATAACGAAATATTAGTCTTTAATGTATTCGCTCCAATCTGTTAAGCGCATGTCGCCTTTTCGGCGGAAGGTATCGTGCATGGC
>JAQVXN010000273.1 GCA_028709135.1 Bacteroidaceae bacterium
CTGCAACAAAAAATCATGTGATATTAGATTTGAAGGTCAATAAGAATGAAAAAATTAAAGTACACAAAATCTATTTTGTTGGAGTAGATAAGAAGGACATAAATGCCCTGAAAGGGGCGATGGAAAAGACAAAAGAGGTTCGTCGTTTATGTAACTTTTTTAAGTCGAAAAAGTTTATCGAAGATAAATATGTTGCAGATAAAGATAAGATCATTGAAAAACTTAATGAGTGGGGATATCGTGATGCCTATATTACTAAGGATACTGTTACGCAGTATGATCCTAAACACGTAGATATCAATATACATATAGATCAAGGCCAGAAATATTTTTTAAGAAACATTTCTTGGGTGGGAAATACGGTTTATAATACGGATGCATTAAATCGTACTTTACAATTAAAGCATGGTGATATTTACAATCAAAAACTTTTAACAAAAAGACTTCAATCTGATGACGACGCCGTTGCGAACCAGTATTATAATCATGGTTATGTGTTTAATCGAATTTCTCCTGTGGAAACAAATGTGGTAGGCGATTCCATAGATCTTGAAGTTCGTATTAGTGAAAACAGGCAGGCTCATTTGAATCATGTAAATATTTCTGGTAATGATCGTGTTTATGATGAAGTTGTTCGTCGTGAATTGCGTACTAAACCCGGAGACCTTTTTAATCGAGAAGCCATTATGCGTTCTGCTCGTGAAATTATGTCAATGGGGCATTTTGAACCTGAAAAAGTTGAACCGGACCCAAAACCAAATCAAGACGATGGAACGGTTGACCTTTCTTATAAATTGGTTTCCAAAAGTAATGATCAATTTGAAATTTCCGGAGGTTGGGGGCCAGCTGGCGTTACTGGAAAAGTTGGTGTTAAGTTTACTAATTTTGCAATTCAGAATTTCTTAAAGAAAGATGGTGAAACTCGAGCTATTTTTCCACAAGGATTAGGACAGACTGTTGAAATCAGTGCGCAAACCAACGGAAAATACTATCAGCAATATGGTCTTTCTTTTACAGATCCTTGGTTTGGCCGTCGTCGTCCGAATCAGCTGTCTTTTTCGCTTTCATATTCTAAGCAGACTGATGTGAATAGTAATTTCTATAATAACAGTTATTACAACAATTATTATCAATATCTTTACGGGTATGGATCTTCCAATAGTTATAATAATTATGCCAATTACTATGATCCCGATGAATATGTAAAAATGATAGGTGCAAGTGTGTCTTGGGGAAAGCGTTTGCGTTGGCCTGATGATTATTTTACATTTTCAGCTATGCTGAGTTACCAGCGCTATATGTTGCGTAATTGGAAGTATTTTATCATGACAGATGGGGATTGTAATAATTTAAATTTGACGTTCGCGCTTAATCGGTATTCTTCTGATCAGCAGTTTTTCCCTCGTAGTGGTTCTGATTTAGCATTCTCTGTCAGTTTAACTCCTCCTTATTCTCTTTGGGATAAGAAAGATTATGCTGCTCTTGCCAACAACCCAAAGAGTGCAACCTATCAGAGTGAAATGAAGGAGAAGTATCGCTGGGTGGAATATAATAAATGGAAATTTTCATTTAAGACCTATACTGCCATTGACAATGCAGTTAAGTGTCCTGTGCTCATGACACGCACCGAATTTGGACTATTGGGATATTATAATCGTTACAAAAAATCGCCATTTGAAACATTTTATGTTGGAGGAGATGGCATGTCTGGCTATTCTTACGGCTATGCAACCGAAACCATTGGTTTACGAGGATATGATAATGGTGCGCTTACTCCTTATGGTGCTGAAGGCTATGCATATAGCCGCATGACGATGGAACTGCGATACCCCTTAATGCTGGGTGCTACCGGCATGTACGCATTGGCCTTTATTGAAGGTGGAAATGCGTGGACAAGTTGTAAAAATTTCAATCCTTTTGATATGAAACGCTCTGCCGGTTTTGGTGTGCGCATATTGCTGCCAATGATTGGAATGATGGGAATAGACTGGGCCTATGGCTTTGATAAGGTGTTCGGGAAAAAAGGCGGAGGTCAATTCCATTTCATTATAGGTCAGGAATTCTAAAACACAAACGTCAAACAAATTATAAAGATGAAAAAGTCAATTTTATTAATGCTCCTCTTTTTGGGAATGCTTATTCCTGCTGGAGCCCAGAAGTTTGCATTGGTTGACATGGAATACATCCTTAAAAATATTCCTGCTTACGAACGTGCAAATGAGCAGTTAAGCCAGACCAGCAAGAAGTGGCAGGCTGAAGTTGAAGCCCTGAATACACAGGCGCAGTCTCTTTATAAGAATTATCAGAATGAGCTTGTTTTTCTTTCTGCCGACCAGAAAAAGCAACGTGAGCAAACCATTTTAGATAAAGAAAAAGAGGCCAGTGATTTGAAGAAAAAGTATTTTTCTCCCGAGGGTGAGCTCTACAAGAAACGTGAAAGTCTTATAGGTCCTATTCAGGATGAAATTTATACGGCCGTAAAAGGTATTGCAGAACAACGTGGTTATTCTTTGGTTCTTGATCGCGCTTCTGATAATGGCATCGTTTTTGCTTCTCCGGCAGCTGATATCTCTAATGAAGTTCTTGCAAAATTAGGCTATTCTAAATAAATTGCCTAAATTTGCATGGCTCTTAAAATCAAGAAAACCAACGAATTTATTAAATAAAAAATGAAGAAAGTACTTTTATTAGCGCTCTTAGTGTTGCCTTTGAGCATTTTTGCTCAAAAGTTCGGCCATTTTAATTCGGCTGAAATTATTCAGATGATGCCTGAATATAAAACTGCTCAGACAGAGTTGCAAAAATTGCAGACTCAGTACGAGACAGACCTGAAAACTATGCAGGATGAACTTAAACGTAAGGCCACTGCTTATGATGCCCAACGTGACTCTTTACCGGATAATATCCGTACTCGTCATGAACAGGAATTGCAGGAACTTTCCAATCGTATTCAGACTACATATAATGATAATCAGCAAAGTTTGCAGAAGACTTCAAACGAGAAAATGCAAATTATTTCCGATAAAATCAAAACTGCTGTAAAAGCCATTGGTGAAGCCGGTGGATATGTTTATATTATGGATACAACATCCGGAATACCTTTTATAAGTGCTACATTAAGCAAAGATATTTCGGCTGACTTAAAGGCCAAATTGGGATTAAAGTAAAACAATTCAAGAAGCTATAAGTTCAGGCTGCCATTTTAATATGGCAGCCTTTTTGTCGTATTAAGGTAGTGGGTTAATGTCTAGTTCCTTTGAGACAGCAGCATTGCCTATCTTATCAATTAGTCGCTTTTTATTAGTATCCGATAAAATTTGAAAAAAGTGGTTTAGTTCACTTGTATGGCTTAATTGGGGAGTATTCTCTCCTAAATAGAAATACTGCACCTCCTAAATTGTGATCATCTAGTTACGTTTTCCGCTGTTTAAGGAAAACGTCTTCAATTAAAATCCAGAAAAGTCTACTTTTCTAGGGAAAGGGCTTAAATATAGCCTTTATTATGTCATAATATTCTTGTATTGGATGCACAGAAGTTATCCACTAAATTGTATGTATAACTTCGTAATGAGAACTCATACGTTACACCAATAGTTGTTACAAATGAAAACGCGCCGCGTCACAAAAGAAACGCACTGCGTCACAAAAGAAACGCATCGCGTCACGAAAGA
>JAQVXN010000274.1 GCA_028709135.1 Bacteroidaceae bacterium
TCCAGAAACAAAAACAGTTGGAATATTAAGACGCATTGCAGCCATGAGCATACCCGGGGTTACTTTGTCACAATTACTAATACACACAAGAGCATCGGCTTTGTGGGCATTAACCATGTACTCCACACTGTCTGCAATGAGATCACGGCTAGGCAGAGAATAAAGCATACCATCGTGTCCCATCGCGATGCCGTCGTCTATGGCGATAGTATTGAATTCTGCAGCATAGCAACCGAGTTTCTCAATTTCCTGACGTACAATTTGTCCTACTTCGTGCAAATGTGTGTGACCAGGTACAAATTGAGTGAAAGAATTAGCAATGGCAATAATGGGCTTGCCGAACTGTTCGCGTTTCATGCCGGCTGCGACCCATAGCGCGCGCGAACCAGCCATCAATCTGCCGTCTGTACATACAGAACTGCGTAAATTCTTCTTCATTATCTTCAATTCTTATTTCTTTCAAAGGCAAAATTACATCAAATGCGACGGAAAAACAAGTCTTTGAACTACATTTTATTAATTTTTTATCCAAAAATGCGTGATCTTGCACGTCTCGGTCTAATTGTGGCAATAATTATTGTTTAAGTTGTTATCTGGGTTTGTCAAAAAATGAGATTTTCTTATTTTAATTTGTTTTTTGTATCAAATGAAGTCCAGAAAAGGTTTTTTCTCTTGATAAAAGTGTCGTATTTCAATGAAAATGTGCAATTGGATAAGGGAAAATAGAAAAGTAAAAAAACAAGTCCGGTACGATTTGGAAGCGTGCCGGACTTAGAATGATAAATTTACTCCAATCTGGGGTAAGAGTTTAAAGTTTTTCAAAATGAGTCGAGGCTCTATTTTGCAGATAGAAATCAAGGATGGTCATGGCGGCCATGGCTTCTACTACAGGTACAGCACGTGGCAGGACACAGGGGTCGTGGCGTCCGCAGGCCTGAAAGGTAGTGGCTTTACCATTGACATCGACGGTTTGTTGTTCTTTTAAGATGGTTGCGACTGGTTTAAAAGCAACGCGAAAATAGATATCCTGTCCATTGCTGATACCCCCTTGTATGCCACCGCTATGATTGGTACTTGTGGTGATGCCACCTTTACTGTCGGGAACAAAAACGTCATTTTGATTGCTCCCTCGCTCTGTTACACCGGAAAAGCCTTCTCCATATTCAAAGCCCTTTACTGCATTGATACTAAACATGGCGCCTGCCAAAGCTGCTTGCAAACGTCCAAAAACAGGTTCTCCCAATCCTGCGGGAGAACCCTGTATGACGCCTGTTATGATACCACCGATCGTGTCTCCCTCCGTTTTTACCTGCCGAATAAGATCAGCCATTTGTGCTGCAATAACCGGGTCCGGACAACGAACGTCGTTTTGTTCGCTAAGAGATAAGTCATATTTGCGATAATCGCGATCAAGTGAGATGGTACCTACTTGAGAGGTGTAGGCATGTACGTTAATATTCAACAGATTCAATGCCATTTTGGCAAAAGCTCCACCAACACAGCGCGTAATGGTTTCTCTTGCAGAGGAACGTCCGCCTCCACGATAATCACGGAGGCCATATTTCGCTTGATAAGTGAAGTCGGCATGTGAGGGACGGAAAATTTGACGCAGGTTTTCGTAATCTTCCGAATGGGAATTAGTGTTGCGCACTAAAAAACCGATGGGACATCCTGTTGTGCGATTCTCAAATATGCCTGAAAGCAATTCTACCGTATCAGATTCGTTTCTTGCTGTCGTGAGGGTACTTTGACCAGGACGGCGTCGTGCCATTTCACGGCGAAGCAATTCTTCGTCGACAGCAATACCCGCAGGCATACCGTCTATAACACCGCCAATACCGGCTCCATGGCTTTCTCCGAAAGAGGTAAGGCGGAAAAGCGTTCCGAATGTATTCATAATCGTATACCTATTATGTATAGCTCGAATTTAATCACATTTCAGCATTGAGGTCGCGATAAGTTTTAGTGCTGGTGACAGCAGTGTCCTTCGTGTTCACCGCAACAACCATTTTCGTCGTCGCAGTCACAGTCACCGTTTTTCTCGCAACAGTCGCAGTTTTCGCCGCCATTCATCTTATCAAGGAACTCGTTAACTTCTTGGCTCGTAGCAGAGTGTGAGGAAACGACCTGTCCTTTAAAATGCAGGGGTTTGCCAGCTAATGGATGATTTAGGTCTACGATGACTACATCGTCGCGTACTTCCTTCACGATACCGTCAAAGCGATTGCCATCTGCATTAGCTAGAGGAATGACGTTTCCAGGATAAATGCGGGTTTCGTCAAATTTCCCGTCGATATTGAAAATATCCTTTTGGAGTTCAACTACGTGCTCTTCTGAGAATTCACCATAAGCATCGTCGACGGGAATTGTGAAATCGAACAAGTCGCCTATAGCCAATGATTCAACTTGTTGCTCAAAGGCATCGAGAGCGAATCCAAGTCCGGTGACAAAGCCGAAGGGGTGCTCTTTAGAGGTCTTTTCTACCAAATCAAAGTTGCCTTTTTCATTGGGTACAAATAGTTCGTAATCAACTTCAATATATTTGTTTCCGTTGGTTTCCATAATGTTGTAATGTTAAATATGAGGTGAATAAAATGTTTAATATTAAGCTAAACCAAACCGCGCCCGTGACAGTTTTTAAATTTTTTACCGCTCCCGCATGGACATAGATCGTTGCGGCCCGGCATTTTTTCTGCGGTATAAGGTTGTACTTTTTGTTGTTCTCGGGTATCTTGCCTAGATGCAGCCTGTTGGTTTGGATCAGTCAGATCTGTACGCGACTCCTGATACTTATGACGTGGTGCATGACGTTCTGGAGCGGCTTCACGAACTTCTTCAGGTTGTTGTAAAGGAATTTGTCCACGCATAAGGATGCTTGTGGTGCGGTCGTAAATTTTGCCTATCATTTGGTCGAAAAGGTTTACACTTTCCAATTTGAAGATTACGAGTGGATCCTTTTGTTCGTAGCTGGCATTCTGAACGGAATGTTTCAGGTCGTCAAGTTCACGGAGATTTTCCTTCCATTCGTCATCAATAATGTGAAGCAGAATGGCTTTCTCAAATTCCTTAACGAGTGATTTCCCGTCGGATTCAAAGCATTCCTTGAGGTTGCAGGTGATGTTGTACATGCGTTTACCGTCTGTAACTGGTACGGCAATGTTTTGGTAGACTTCGCCCTCCTTTTCATAGACTTCGTTAATAACAGGGGCCGCTACTTCGCTCATATGGTCCATACGGCGTTTAAAGTTGGCCATGGCTTCTGTAAAAGCTCTTTCGTGTAAATCTTCACGCTTGATATCGCCTTCAAATTCTAGTTGTGTGAAAGGAGGCTCCATAGCTAGTACCTTGAGGAAATTCTCCTTACAGCCTTCAAAGTCGTGTTTTTCGATGATTTCTACACAACGGTCCCAAATCATATTGCTGATGTCCATGCCGATGCGTTCTCCCATGAGGGCATGTCGACGTTTTTCGTAAATAACCGTACGTTGTTTGTTCATGACATCATCATACTCTAAAAGGTGCTTACGAATACCGAAGTTGTTCTCTTCAACCTTTTTCTGTGCACGTTCGATGGAGCGGTTGATGATAGGAGATTCAATAACTTCGCCTTCTTTGACGCCGAAGCGGTCCATCACTTTGGCGATGCGTTCGCTGGCGAAGAGTCGCATCA
>JAQVXN010000012.1 GCA_028709135.1 Bacteroidaceae bacterium
AGCACTCATTACCTGTTCTTCAGTTTCAGCACTGCATGGACCTGCTATAATGAGGGGGCGTTCATTGGAAACTCCCGGTAGGTTTAATGGTTCTAAAACCAGTTCCATATTTGTTGGTCTTTTATTTGTGTGTAAAGTTAGTTAGAAATTTTTTTTTATGCGTTGTAAAGCGTCCTCTAATTTATCGTTTTTTGCACAGAGCGAGATGCGCACATAGTGCTCGCCGTTAGATCCGAAGATAAATCCTGGAGTAATAAACACATGTGCCTCGTTAAGTATGCGTTCTGTGAGTTCTTCTGCATCCTTATATTTTTCTGGAATGTGCCCCCAAAGGAACATGCCTACTTGGTTGGGGTCAAAGGTGCATCCGATAGCGGTCATGATTTGTTCTGCTATGTTTCGACGAGAACGATACACTTCGATATTGGCATGGTGGTGCCATGCTGTTTCGTTATTATAGGCTTCTGCCGCAGCGAGTTGCATGGGGCGGAATGTGCCGGAGTCGATGTTTGATTTTACTTTGAGTATCCATTCAACGAATTGTGCATTCGTTGCTAATAATCCAATACGCCATCCTGGCATATTGTGGCTTTTACTCATGGAGTTGAACTCAATACAACATTCTTTGGCACCTTCTACTTGTAGTAAACTAATGGGTTTTTCGTTTAGAATGAAGCTGTATGGGTTGTCGTTGACCACGAGAATGCTGTGCTTATGTGCAAAAGCCACTAACTTATAATAGGTTTCCATTTTGGCATTAGCGCCGGTAGGCATGTTTGGATAGTTAGTCCACATCATTTTTACCCGGCTCAGATCCATCTGTTCTATTTGCTGGAAATCGGGTTGCCAGTCATTTTCTGGTTTCAGGTCGTAGTAAACAATTTTACAACCGAGAAGTTTTGGTAGAGATGTATACGTGGGATAGCCAGGATTAGGTACCAGAATTTCATCACCTGGATTTGCAAATGAGAGGGTGACATGTAGTATACCTTCCTTGGAACCTATCAGAGGTTGTATTTCACTGGCAGGATTCAAATCTACGTTATAAAAGCGTTTATACCAATCTGCCATGGCCTGACGTAATTCCGGAATGCCCACTGTTGGTTGATATCCGTGTGTGTCGTCGCGGCGTGCTTGTTCGCATAGGGTGTCTATTGTTTTTTTAGACGGTGGCATGTCCGGACTGCCAATGGCCAAGCTGATAATATTTTCACCTTGAGCATTACGCTTCGAAATTTCTTTAAGTTTCCGGCTGAAGTAATATTCGCTTGCTCCCAGAAGACGATCTGCAGGAGTAATAATAGTTTGTTTATTGTTTGTCTGACTCATATTCTCCGAGTATTTTGATTTGTTTAGTTAATGGACGAATGGCCTCAATGCTTTGTCGATAACGGGAAAAGTCTTCAAAGGTGATATCCACATAAAAAAGATATTCCCATTCATGTCCGATTATAGGCAAAGATTGTATTTTGGTCAAATTAATGTCGTAGTAGGAAAGAATAGATAAAACGTGACAGAGTTCTCCTTTTTCGTGTGGCA
The DNA here is from genome assembly GCA_028709135.1 of Bacteroidaceae bacterium. Taxonomy (GTDB): domain Bacteria; phylum Bacteroidota; class Bacteroidia; order Bacteroidales; family Bacteroidaceae; genus UBA6382. The sequence continues at coordinate 1,540 of JAQVXN010000012.1, forward strand.
CACTAAAAACAAGACTGCTTTTGTTTGATTCGCGATTATTGCGCAAGGAATCGGCATTCCAAGGGTCACAGAGGCAAAGGAAACGGGTGTAATTGTGCTTATTGTCTTCAATAGCTTCTTGAATCACTTTCAAATGATAAATAGGAGCAGCATATTTGGAGCAGATAGCGGCATGGCCTTTGAGACCGAGGCGACTAATTGCTTCTGCTGCACCAGCAGTGTCATCCGTTTCTACAATTTTCCGGTCTCGATATTGTTTTAGAAAATTGCGGCACTGCATCAAGGCTACGGGGTGCGAATTAATTTCCTGAATGTCGTCGATGTTTTGCTCCGGCAGGCAGAGTAAGCTGTGTTCAATGTGAAGTTTTTCTTCTCCGATAATGGTGAGGTTGCTGGCACAGAGCAGCTCATAGTTGTGGAGCAGACTGCCGGCAATGGTGTTTTCTATCGCTACCATGGCGAGAAGTGAACTGTCCTTTTTCATTACTTCAAACAAATCTTCAAAAGTGTCGCAACAAATAAGTTCAATTTCTTCGTTTTTGAAAAAACGATGAGCTGCTATGTCGTGAAACGATCCTCGGATTCCTTGTATGGCTACTTTCTTCATTTTTTATATCATGAAAAAGTCCCGCTCTTGTGGAGCGGGACTTGATTATTTCTTGTCTTTTTTTTGCCTATGGGCTTTCCGCTTCACTCCTTATTGGTTGTAAAGTAATAAAAGTAAAAGCCAAAGTCAAAAGATATGTTGTAATTCATCTATTTTCTTATTTCTGATGCAAAAGTACGTTTTTTCTTTTTATAAACAACAATGAAGGCGTTTTTTTTGATTGTAAATTGCATTTTTTTAAACTTATTTCTATGCACAAGATTTAGAATCCAAAAGAGTTTTGAGCTTTGTAGCGGTTTTCCATTTCATTTTGCACATTTTCATAGTTGCCGTCTAATTGATGTCCTTCTTCAGGAGCGAGCTCAAGAGCTTTCTTTAAATCGTCGGTAGCACCCAGTTCGTCATGAAGCTGGAAGCGCACACCACCTCGTTCTTTGTAGGCTTGCGCAAAATTTGGTTGCAATTCAATGGCTTCGTCATAGAGTGATAAGGCTTTGTCCAGTTGATGGTTTTCAACATATATTTTACCCACTTTCAGTACGAATTCCTGATTAAAGGGGTTCATTTCTTTCATTTCATTGTAGTTAAGGATAGCTGCTTCGATATGACCAAGAGCTCTACAAATATCTCCTTTGAGAGCAAAGACATCTTCATTAGCTTGTTTCTCATTAATAATTAAATCAATATCTTTTTCTGCTTCGCTATATTGTTGCATTTCAAAAAGAACTTTTGCTCTAAGCATACGGGCTTGTGTGGCGTCTGGTTTGTCTGTCAAAATCTGTGTGAGTAAGACGATGCTTTGAATATAGTTTTTCAATCCGAATAGTGCTAGTGCCTTATTAAAGAAACCATTAGAATTCTTTGGATCTATACGGAGAATTTGATCTGCAGCTGTATTCATGGCGTTCCAGTCTGAGCATTGATGTGCAGCTTGTGCTTTAGCTAGAAAAAGCTTGATTTCGTCGGGGTGATGTTCTGCAAGTTCATTCAATATGGGAAGTGCTTTTTCTCCTATATTGAGGTTCATATAAATTTCTGCCAGATAACTCTTGCTAACTTCGTCATCTTGAAGTTTCAATGCGGCTGTAAAGCAATGTTCTGCATACTGTAACTGTCCTGTTCTCATGGCTCTTACTCCATCATCACGCAACATGGTAAAATGATCGTTTGTGTCGTTGATCTTTGTTCCACCTAAATTTCCTTGTTTAGAAACTTCTTTGGCAGGGGATATAGGTTCCTCAATTTGAATGTCTTCTTTCTTATTAAACAGATTCTTGAAAAGACGCATAGTTTTTACTGGTTTAAAATAATGATATGGTTGGCGTCTGTGAAGACGTTGTTTCTGTGCAAATTTACAAAACTTCTTTTAATCGGTTTACTTTGCAGAACACAAATTCAAGAATGGTTGAATGTTGTAGTTGTTGCCAACAAAAAAGATTAGGATGATTTGTTGATTTCAAATCTATAGATCCTTGTTGTTTGTAAAAATGTTGTTCCCATATTATATATGTGCGATTCTAAGGAATAATCCAAAAAGGAACTTGCTATATTAATTAAGGTACGCGCGAAGATCTTAAAGATTCTGCTGAACTTAGATTTCTTCTGGCAGTCTGTGAACGAGATTTGACTTATGGAAAAATATATTTGTTGTATTTTTGACGAATGGCCTCTTGCTTTTTTCGAATAACATCCTGCTTTTTACAAATAACAACGTTAGAGAGGCTTATTGTGAGGGTGTTTCAATGAAACAGGATATTAAAACTTTTCCCATCAGTGTGAGATTTTAAAGATGGAATCTTCTCGTGAAAGAATATTGCTGTTATGGCGGGTAAAACGGTTTTTCCGATAGGCCTTTTCTGGTTCGGAATGAAGATCACATAAATGTGGCGACATCGGGCGGGCGACACCCCGATATTCGGCATAGCGGTCGAGTATGCTGTTGACGTAATTATAAGTTTCACCACCTATCATATATCCATAGCGTACCACGGGATCTCTATAGTAATGAGGATTACTGAGATTATAAACATAGAAGCTGACGGCGTCCCATGACTGTGGATTACGATGGTATTTCTGTGCAAGACGTTGGGCATCGCGAATGTGATTATATCCTCCGTTATAGGAAGCAAGAACAAATTTCTGACGTTCTAACGGATTGCGGATGTCGTCGAACTGATGTTGCAATTTATTAAGGTATCTGACAGCTGTACTGATATTTGCTTCTGGTTGAAAAAGAACATTCGAAGATATGCCCATTGTGGATGCAGTAGACGGCATAATTTGTAGGAGTCCTTTAGCACCGGCCCAACTGACAGCTTGTGGGTCAAAGGCACTTTCCTGATAACTTTGTGCAGCCAATAATCTCCAGTCCCAACCGACAAAAGCGCTATAGCGAATGAATAGAGCGTCGTAAGATGAGATGACGCCTTTGCCGCGATTAAGAAATACGGCGCGCGCATGTCTCCGTACGAAGGGGGTAGTGAGAATATGTTTTTGATTGTTTTTGACTTGAGAGATGAGTGCAGGATGAAACCATTCATTGAGGGCATCAGAGAGATCCACACTTTGTTTGCGTACCGACCAGGAATTTTCGTCGGATGCATCATGAACGCCACAAACTTTTAATCCCATCTTTTCAGATATTTTTGCGGGTAACGGATAAGCAATGAGGTCGACTTTGGATGTGAGGAGCAAATGGTAGAGTTCACTTGTATCTCTGGCTACTTCCATTCGCAAGCGTAGTCCCATACTGTTCGCAAAGTTTTCAGCCAAAGCATATTGCAGGCCTAGCTCGCGACCATGAAATTGATAATAGGTCTGAGGACCACTAATCGTTACGGCAATTAGTTCGCCTGCATTTTCAATATCCGCAAGATCATATTGTGCTACATTCTGTGCAGAATCCAATCTATTGGTGCCAGCCTGTTTTTTTCCATTTTTACAGGAGATGGAAACTACGCTCGCCATCAGAATGAGGAGGAATAAAGACCAAACGGAGTTGCGAGATGTGTTTTGCGTGATTTGCAAAATGATTATCGTATAATGTTTTAATATTTATGAGACAGAAAAACTGCCTTTTTTAGCATCGTGTATCATTCGATTTACACTAACTTTGTGGCTGCAAAATTACAAATAATTTAATAAGGAGGCAAGATGATAAGGCATATCGTACTTTTTCAGTTTCGTTCGGAGCTTTCCGCGACAGTAAAAGAGGAGGCTCGTGAACGTTTTAAAAAGAAAATTTTGGCTTTGCCGGAAAAACTAAGTTTGATTAGGGGCATTGAAGTAGGCTTTAATTGTAATCTCGGTGAGAAATGGGATATCTGCTTAAATGGTTTATTTGAGAATATGGATGATGTAAAGACCTATGCGACCTTTCCGGAGCATGTGGCTGCAGCAACAGAACTGAAGCAATTTTTAAGTGGGCGCAGTTGCGTTGATTACGAATGTTGATATTTTTATAGGGTTACTAAATGAGTGTTGTTGTAAAATGAAAGGATTTGTTCTTAAAAAATTTGGCATTTTGAATGGATTTTCTTACTTTTGCAAACAGAATGAGAAAGAATTTAAAACAGAACCATCATCATTACTCCAAATGAACATTGGGGCGAGTGGGATTTTGTATAAAAAATAAATTTGGAAAGACTTGCCGACATTTCGGTGAGTCTTTTTTTTAACGATAAACAAGAACGAAAATGCTTAGAATTGCAGTACAATCGAAAGGCAGGCTCTATGAGGATACGATGAAACTTCTGAGCGAGGCCGATGTGGAAGTGAGTAAATCAGCACGTACATTGCTCGTGCAGGCTAATGGTTTTCCAATGGAAGTGCTCTTCCTTAGAGATGACGATATTCCCCAGACCGTAGCAAGCGGTGTGGCGGATATTGGCATTGTGGGAGAAAATGAATATTTAGAGCGTGGAGAGAAAGCTGATGTTATCAAACGATTGGATTTCAGTAAATGTCGTTTGTCTCTGGCTATTCCGAAAGCTGAGAAATATGAGGGTGTAAAATGGTTTGAGCATAAAAAGATTGCTACATCATATCCGAACATATTACGTTCGTTTTTGAAGAAAAATAGTATTAAAGCAGATGTGCACGTCATTACCGGTTCTGTAGAAGTTTCGCCTGGTATAGGTTTGGCAGACGCTATTTTTGATATTGTGAGCTCAGGATCGACTCTAGTAAGCAATAATTTGAAAGAAGTGGAAGTGGTAGTGAGGAGCGAAGCCTTGTTGATTGGTACACCTCATTTGTCAAAAGAGAAGAAAGGTATTCTGGAACAACTGCTTTTCCGTATAGAGGCAGTAAAGGAGGCTAAAGGCAAAAAATATGTCTTGATGAATGCTCCGAAAGAAAAAGTTAAGGATATTGTTTCTGTGTTGCCAGGTATTAAGAGCCCAACGATTATGCCTTTGGCTGACAATAATTGGTGCAGCATTCATACAGTGTTGGACGAAAACCGTTTTTGGGAGATTATTGGGCAGTTGAAAGAAAAAGGTGCTCAGGGAATATTGGTGTTGCCGATAGAGAAAATGGTATTATAATAGAAAAAATGGAAATTGTTGAATATCCCTCAAAGTCACAGTGGACAGATCTTTTAAAACGTCCGGCATTGGATGTAACCAAACTTTTTGGTACTGTTCAGGGTGTCATGGATTGTGTGCGTACAGGCGGTGATAATGCCTTACGAGAATTGGAAGAGAGATTTGATCATGTGAAACTCTTAGAGTTAAAGGTGAGTGAGGCAGAATTTAAGGAAGGCGAGGTCCTGTTGGATGAAAGTCTGAAAAGTTCCATTAGGCTGGCTTATGAGAATATTTCGCGTTTTCATGAGGCTCAGAAATTTTCGCCCATTCGTGTTGAGACGCGGCGTGGCGTGAATTGTGAACAACGCGCTGTGCCAATAGAAAAGGTTGGTCTCTATGTACCAGGTGGAACGGCTCCGCTGTTTTCAACCGTTTTGATGTTGGCTACACCAGCACGAATCGCCGGTTGTCGCGACATTGTACTCTGCACACCACCGAACAAAGAGGGCGGCGTTAATCCTGCGATACTTTTTGCTGCACGTACGGCAGGAGTGAGCTGCGTAATGAAAGTAGGTGGGGCTCAAGCTATCGCAGCTATGGCTTATGGTACTGAGAGTGTATCAAAAGTAGATAAAATCTTTGGTCCCGGAAATCAGTATGTAATGGCAGCAAAACAACTGGTCTCGCTTTCAGATGTGGCTATTGATATGCCGGCAGGACCGAGTGAAGTGGAAGTTATGGCAGACGAAAATGCGAATCCTCAATTTGTAGCTGCTGATTTGCTAAGTCAAGCTGAACATGGAATAGATAGTCAAGTAGTTCTGATTTCTACTAGTAGGGAAATGATTGGAAAGGTTGAAGCAGAATTGGAAATACAGTTAGAAACTCTTCCGCGAAAAGATATAGCAGAGAAAGCACTTTCGCATAGTGTGTCAATTCTCGTGAAAAATATTGATGAGGCAGTAGAGATTACGAATGCATATGCTCCGGAGCATTTGGTGCTAGCTGTCAAAAATTATCGAAAGGTAGCTGATGAAATTACACACGCTGGTTCTGTATTTATGGGACCATATAGTTGTGAAAGTGCAGGAGACTATGCTTCTGGTACAAATCATACATTACCTACAAAAGGTTATGCTCGTGCATACAGCGGTTTGTGCCTGGATAGCTTTATTCGAAAAATGACCTTACAGGAATTAACAGCGGAAGGAATCCAAGAAATTGGTCCGGCAGTGATGTGTATGGCAGAAGGAGAACAATTGGAAGCCCACAAAAAAGCAATGGAAGTGCGTTATAACAGTTTAATAACTAGAAAAGGATGAAAGATTTAAAAGATTTGGTTCGACCCAATATTTGGTGTTTGGAACCTTACAGTTGTGCGCGCAATGAGTTTAAGGGACGAGAAGCCCGCGTATTTCTGGATGCTAATGAAAGTCCTTACGATCGCCCTTACAATCGTTATCCGGATCCTTTGCAAGAGGATTTGAAACAGGATATTTCGATGATAAAAGGAGTGGTCCCTGAACAAATTTTTTTGGGTAATGGTAGCGACGAGGCTATTGATTTGATTTATCGTATCTTCTGCAATCCGCAACGTGATAATGTGGTTGCGATAGAACCTACATATGGTATGTATAAGGTATGTGCTGATATTAACAATGTGGAGTATCGCAAAGTATTACTTGATGAAAAATTTCAATTGAATGCAGATAAATTACTGGGCGTTGTAAACGATAAAACAAAAGCCATTTTTCTATGTTCTCCAAATAATCCAAGTGGTAATTGCTTGGATGAAAAAGAAATAGAAAAAGTAGTGAGAGGTTTTGAGGGTGTCGTTATTATTGATGAGGCATATAGTGATTTTTCTTTAAAGAGAACATTTAGAGAAAGATTGGATGAATTTCCGAATCTGATAGTTTTTAACACATTCTCTAAAGCATGGGCTTCTGCAGGAATTCGTTTAGGTATGGCTTTTGCGCAAAAGGATATTATTGAACTGTTTAACAAGGTGAAATATCCTTATAACATTAACATGCTTACTCAAGAACGCGCTAAGGAAATGATTAGAAAACGTTATGATGTAGAGAATTGGGTAAAGTTGATTTTAATGGAGCGCCCAAAGCTGATGGAAGCTGTGGCCATGCTGAAAATTTGCGAAAAAATTTATCCTACAGATGCAAATTTCTTTTTAGTTAAAATGAAAGGGGCAACGAGAATTTATGAATATCTTGTGGACTGTGGTGTGATTGTGAGAAATCGGAGTAAAATTGCGCTTTGTCAGGACTGTTTACGTATTACAGTGGGAGCTCCTGATGAGAATAATGCGTTAGTTTCGGCACTTAGAAAATATAGAAGTTAAAAATGAAAAGAGCCTTATTTATTGACCGCGACGGAACGATTATAAAAGAACCGGCTGATGAACAGATTGACAGCATAGAAAAATTTTCTTTTGTATACGGGGCATTAACGAATCTTGCTTTGCTTCGTGAGCGTGGTGACTTTGAATTTGTCATGGTTTCTAATCAGGACGGTTTGGGGACTGACGCTAATCCTATGGAAAAATTCAATACTTTTCAGCGTTTGTTACTTGATACACTTGAAAGTGTGGGTGTAACGTTTGATGACATTCTGATTGATCCCACATGGCCAGAAGATCATCAACCTACACGTAAACCAGGGATTGGAATGATGGGAAAATATGTGACAGGAGCATACGATCTCTCAGAATGTTACATGATAGGAGACCGTAATACGGACGAAGAGTTTGCAAAAAATCTAGGTTGTAAATGTCTCCTTGTTTCTGAAAAACAATCTTGGAAACAAATAGCGGAATTAATTCTTGCAGGAGAACGAAAAGCAGAAATACACCGCCAAACAAAAGAGACAGATGTTTATGTTCAATTGGATTTGAATGGTTCTGGAAAATGTGACATTAAAACGGGTTTGGGCTTTTTTGATCATATGTTAGAGCAAATCGGACGACATGGGAACATAGATTTGACGGTACATTGCAACGGCGATTTGTATGTTGATGAGCACCATACGATAGAAGATACGGGCCTTGTATTGGGAGAATGTTTACTGAAGGCATTGGGAGATAAGAGGGGGATAGAACGTTATGGTTTCTGTTTACCGATGGACGACTGTCTCTGTCAGGTATCATTGGATTTTGGTGGTAGACCATGGTTGGTATGGGACGCTGAGTTTAAAAGAGAAAAAATTGGAGAAATGCCTACAGAAATGTTTTTTCATTTCTTTAAAAGCGTTTCTGACAGTGCTAAAATGAATCTGAATATTTACGCAAAAGGAGAAAACGAACACCACAAGATTGAAGGGATTTTTAAGGCCTTTGCACGTGCTATAAAAATGGCTGTAGCAAGGGATATGAACCATTTTGTCTTGCCTACAAGTAAGGGGGTGCTATGATAAAATGAGAACAATTCCTTTTTGGATATTGATAATTTGTATATTTTTTTGTGCTTGCGATAAAGAGGTACTGGAACCGGACAAACCTTCTAAAAATGATTCGACTGAAATTGTTCCTCCCAAACATGGCGATTCTACTTTTGTTTCAGTTGGTATGGCTCAAACGCTTTTTGAAGAACAAGGAGAAGTAGAAACAACAGTGAGAGGCTATATTGTTGGTTGTATTTCAGGAACAAGTTTAAGTGGGGCACTATTTGAACCGCCTTTTTCATCGCAGAGCAATTTGTTGATAGCGGATGATTCTGACAATGTAATTGTGACGAAATGTTTTCCTGTATCTCTTGCTGCTGGAACTGATTATCGGAAAAATTTGAATTTGAAAGATCATCCTAACCTTTTACATCGCAAAGTCGCTTTTCAAGGGTATTTACAAAAGTATTTCAGAGTTGTCGGAATGAAGAAAGTTTTTGCTTATGACATTTTGAGTGACTCTAATTCGCACAAAAATTGTCAGTAAGTTGAATCCCGTTCAGTCCGTAAAGTTGGGATTTAACAAATGGCTCCTTTTAAAAGATCTATAAATATTGCTTTTGCTTCATGCAAAGAAAACCAATCAAAACTATAAGGATATCCTGTCCATGTTCCTGTCTAAAGGCATGCTGGATCTTTGATTTTACTCATTATTCAGTTCTTAGGACGTAAAATAAGCTGTTGCTTTCAAAGAATTGCTTTGATCGTGTTTCCTAAATTTTTACATGCCGAATCAAAGTTGGTGACGCGGTGCGTCACAAAAGAAACGCAGTGCGTCATGAAAAAAACGCGTCGCGTCACAAAAGAAACGCACCGCGTCACATAGAATAAGAAGTAACATTTCATTTGGAACGCAATATCCGGATAGAATTTCAGACAAATAATGAAATGTATCAAGAGTCACAAAGACCCTACGAAGTAAAATGATTCTGCCTGGTTAAAGTCCTGACCTAAATGCTGTTTTATAAAGAGGGAATGTAATGGAAACATTTAAAATTCGCTGCTGTTAGATTGGTGCGAATCCCAGTAGAAACTGTTGTTACCTAAATTTTAATGCTAAACGCATCCATTCTTTTTCTAAGCTGGATTCTACTTTAGTTATCTGAAAGAAGTAATGAACTCAGACGGAAGCATTAAATGGGTGATTTCGAGTAATCGCAACTTGTTAAATCCCCAACTTTACGGACTGAGTGCGAATCCCTTTCTAATTGAAGAAATTCCATGAAAGTCCTAAGCGGATGATGAAAGGATTGATGGGATAGTGGGGGGTAAGAAATTTACTACCATTGCTGCTTTGACTATAGTTTACGTGAGAAGCCATAATATAAAAGCGCGTGTGCTTAAGATGAAAGTTGGCATAAAGATCAACAATGGGATAATTTCCTACTTTTACTTTGTCATTATCAGATTGTGTTACATAAAGGCCGATGGCAGGACTGTAAGTCGGTGCATAGTAGGATGTGAAATAGCGTACATCACTACCAAATTCAACTCTTAACACTTTGGCAATGTGAAATAACAAGTAAACATTTGAGTAGAGCGATATAGTTGGTAATGGTAGAACTTCTTTGTTGGTCGTTGCTTGGTAGGCTAATTGATTTTCCCAATTCAGAATACCTAAACGAAAATTTTGGTTGAGGATGAAACTTAAAAGTTGAATATTTTTTCCATCTTGTCGGACTTCTGTATTAGAGGTAAAGTAGGAGGTTTTCTCTCCAACAACATTTGTAGAAACACTTGCCAGATAGGTGTAATTTTTAATATTCTGAATGTCAAAAGACAATTGCGTATGTGTTTTTTCGCTTTCAAGAACGGCTCCTAGATGGGTAGAAAACTGTTTATCAAGGTTATTGTCCCACCATAGATAATGGGAATGATATTTTCTATAAAAGAAAGTTGGCTGGCGATTAATAATACTGCCGTGAACGCGCAGACGAATGCTATCTCCCAAAAGTTTGACTTTCAGTAAACCATTGCCCAAAAGTTTAAAATCACCCCAATTATTCCCGTCGGAAGAAGACTGTGCTTCTAGTGTATAATTAACATTTTTGCCTTTTTGTTTTAATAATTGTCCACCTATGCTGATTCTGCTTTCACTGAAAGACTCAGAAAGCCTGTCAACAGCAGGCATTTTGTAGTTATTGTAATCATGTTGCGCATATAGTCGAACACCTGCTAATGCCCATTTGTTAAAACCTTCATGCAATTCAATTGCAAAAAGGTTTGAGACAAGAGTATTTGAAAATTTATCGTTTGTTGAGTCCGCTTTAAAATATTTGTCAGTATAGAAATTGCTTAAGTCTTGATTTGCTATAAATTGACGTGAGTTTGTTTCAACTTTTAACGTGTGTATCAAGCTGGTAACAGGTATAAAGATAGTTTTAGGCACAATTTTAATGGAGTCATTTTTATAAGATGAATCTATTTTTGCAATTTGGTTGGAGTCAGTACGAATGATGAGGCGTTTTTTTGCGGCCAAAATAGAATCTTGTTTCAGTTGTGCAGAATCTTTCGGTAAAATCTTGCGAAAGCCTAAACTATAACTGTGGGTCCATTGGAATCCGTCAACGTGAGTTTTATTCCATACCTTATTTAATTTTGTAGGAATGTCACGCGTACCATATTTTGAAGGAAAGTTTTCGGGGTTTGTTACGTAGTCGTCTTCTGTTATACCACCATTTTCAGCTGTTTTTAAATAATTTGAAAAGAAGGCGTAATGAGCATGATATTGATCTTTAAGAATTGAACCGAAAAAAGTGGTATTAAAATCTGATGTGGCCTGATTATTATAGTAACCTCGTCCATAAAGGTAATCTAATTTAAGTCCAAAACCAATTTGTTTGTTCATGTTGACTGCGTAGATAGCTTTAATGCGGTCCTCGCCACTTTCGTCACTAAGCGTTTCATGATAAGAAATATTAGTGAAAGGAGACTTTGTATTTGTAAAGTGAATGGCAGAAAAAGGGGTTATAAAAAAGTCATACGGATTGGCGAAAATAAAATAAGAAAAATCTTCTGGGCGGTTTATAAATAAACGAGAAAGTCTGGGTGATCCCATATTGCCCAAAGTGTTATATTGGCCACGAAGTCCCTCAGTCATATTCGAATTTTGAAAGGTATGAGAAAACGAATCAATTGCAACAGAATCTACGGTACCAAATCTGCTGTCTGCTTGCCATACATGCAATCCTGTGGGAATATTATCTTTTTTCTTGTCCTCTTTTTTCTTGCTATTCTTACTTCCAAATGCACTCGTGTTGTCCAATCGGTTGTTACTTTTGTCGAACACACGCTGGGCATACATGTAGCCTGAAATGAGCAAAGATAATGCTATGATGATAAACTTCTTCATATATTGTGTGCAAAGGTAGTAATTTCACCTCAAATACGAAGAGTGTTTTGCTTTTGACTTTTACACTTCGATAGAGAAGTGTAAAAGTCAATGCAAAGATAGAATACTATATTTTTTTGACAATTTCCATACCTTTAAGAAGAGCTGCTTCGTTAATAGGAATCAGATCGTGATGACGTTCTGGTAAGGTATGAAAGAGTGCTTTTTTTATATTTTCAATAGATACAACAGGTAAAATTTTAATTAGGCCTCCCAAAATAAACATATTGAAAGTTTTTATATTTTTCATATTGGCAGCAGCATCCATTGCGTCAATTCTGTAAATGTTGATGTCTTTACGATCAGGGGGGGCAATAATACCATAATTATCAAAGAGCAAAGTCCCTCCCGTACGTAGTTTTGGTGTAAAACGCTCTAATGAGGGCTGATTTAATAGAATGGCAGTTGAGTAAGAGCTCAGAATCGGCGAGGATATTTTTTTGTCGCTAATAATAACGGTGACATTAGCTGTACCACCTCTTTGTTCGGGACCGTATGCAGGAAGCCATGTTACTTCTTTCCCTTCCATAAGGCCTGCATATGCAAGTAGTTTTCCCATCGACAAGACTCCTTGTCCTCCAAATCCGGATATAATGATTTCTTCTTTCATGTTATTCATCTTTTAAATCACCTATGTGATAGTTCTTAAACATATTATCCTCCATCCATTTGTTTGCTTTCACAGGTGTTGTTTTCCAACCGGAACTGCAAGTGGAAACGATTTCAACAAGATTAGATCCTTTTCCATTAATGGAATTCTCAAAAGCGTGGCGAATGGCTTTTTTGGCTTTAAGAATAGCAGGAACGGTTTCTACACTTTGTCTCGAAACGAAGGCAGTGCCCTGAAGTGTAGCTGCTATGTCGGTTACGTTTAATGGATAGCCGTGTAATTCCGGATCACGACCATAAGGGCACGTTGAAGTCTTCATTCCCACCAGTGTGGTTGGAGCCATTTGTCCTCCCGTCATACCGTAGATGGCGTTGTTTATAAAAATGATAGTAATTTTTTCACCTCTGTTCAGGGCGTGGATGGTTTCGCAGGCACCGATGCATGCTAAATCACCGTCACCTTGGTAAGTGAAAACAAGACGGTCCGGCCAGAGGCGTTTACAAGCTGTTGCTAAAGCTGGAGCGCGTCCGTGGGCAGCTTCCAGCCAATCTACGTCAAGGTATCTGTAGGCAAAGACTGCACAGCCAACAGGACTAATTGCAATTGTTTTTTCTTCCATTTCCATTTCTGAAATAATTTCTGCAATAAGTTTGTGTACTACTCCGTGAGAACATCCTGGGCAATAGTGCATGCCAACATCGTTCATTAGTTTTGGTTTTTCATAAACCAAATTTTCAGGTTGTATGATTTCTTCTCTTGTCATTTTGTTTTATTTTTACGGAAGGTCATTCTGATACTTACTTCAACGCCTTTTACAATGACGGCGATAAAGCAGCAAATGAAGAAGTAGGGCATGCCTTTTGGCATAGGGAGAGTAAAATAGATGACTACTGCGACGATAGTTAGAGTCATAAAACTAATGTTCAGTATGTTACGCAATTTGAGTTTGTCGTCTGTTTGCTTTCTCGGGTGACGATGGGTTCTCATTGAATCCGAGGTGGGTCTTTCTTCTTCTGTCATGGCTAACCTCTTTATTTATTTGATAAAATTGTTTTTGAATGATTCCACAATTTCATTCGGATCTGGTACGATACCGCCCAAACGACCGAAATGTTTTACTGGGACGGCGCCTTCTACAGCGAGTCGCACATCGCTAATCATTTGTCCGGCATTCATTTCCGGAACAAGTATTCCTTTTATATTATGTTGA
>JAQVXN010000013.1 GCA_028709135.1 Bacteroidaceae bacterium
CGTTCTTTTTAATAATTGGGCTACCACAAAAAGGACAATGTTTTTTGTTCATAACTATTAAACTCCTCAACCACCTTTATATTAAGGCTCTTCAAGAGTTTTTAGCCTACCATTTGTCCACTTCGCCTAAAATGTTTCTGTCTGGTTAAAGTCGTGAGCTATAAAATGCTGTTAAAAAAATAGGAAGTGCAATTCAAATGTACGTCTCCGAAGTTGGCTTTTTGGAAACTATATTGTTATTCGTGAAAACAAGGAGACTACTTGTTGAAAATGTAACAAATATTTTTTTGCAGAAGTCGTATTTTATTAACAGATTATCAAAATCTAATGGTCTTTTGATTTTGGAATCTAATGGATTTATAAAGAATAAAAGACTAAGTTCATCCTAAAAATCAGTCCAAATAGGGCCTGATATCTTTCAAAAGAGATAAGTCTTTACATCAAGAACGCAAGAAATGAAATGGTTATTGATTATTTCATTTTTGGGAAAATCTTAAATTCGTATCCCTGCGATTGCAGCCATTCGATGGAACTTGGTAGCGCGAACCACAGTTTGTCCTGACTTTTCAAAGAATCGTGGAAAGTAATGATGGAACCGGGGCGTGTATAATGCCGAACATTCCAAAGTACTTGTTTCGCATTGAGGCGTTTACTATAGTCTCGCGTAACGAGATCCCACATAACTAGTTGGTAATGACGTCGAAGAAAAAAATATTGTTCCCACTTTAACCATCCATATGGGGGACGTACCAAATCTGTGTGCAGATAAGTGTCCGCTTTGTCTATATTGTTAAGGTAGCCGCGAATGCCATGCCGAAGTCCGCCAATGTGGTTAAACGTGTGATTGCCGATGCGGTGACCTCTGTCTTTCACCATTTGAAATTCGGCAGGATGTTTTCGTACATTATCGCCTACCATAAAGAAGGTAGCCTTAATGTGATAAGTGTCGAGAATATCAAGGACGCGTGGCGTTACTTCAGGTATGGGGCCATCGTCAAAAGTCAAATAAACAGCCCTCTCGTGTTTGCTCATGCGCCAAAGCGCATCTGGATATATCCAGCGTAACCACAGAGAGGGCTGTTCAATAAACATTATCTGCCTAAATTGACGTTCACTCCTTTTGCCTGGAGCTGTGAATAATAAGTTGCAGCTTGCTGTAGAAGTGCTTTGGCATCTGATGCTTTTGCTTTTTCGAGGCTTTGTGCAGCTTCAATCAGGTTGCCCAAATAAAGTGCGCATTCGTTGCCATTGCTTGTAAGTTTATCAGGTGAATAATTAATATACCAATCCAAATATTGTTTCGCGGTATGAGCAACTTCATGTAAAAGAGGCTGTGCTTTGTCAGGACGCCCGCAGGCTATCCAGCAGTTTGCAAGTTCTGGGGTTCCTCCCAGACAGTCCCCGTAGCTGACCGTGGTTCCGGGGATCTCCTTTTCAGCCTTTTCAAGAACCTTTGTGGCACGCTTCAGGTCACCTTGATTAACTAGAGCCTGTGCCAAAATAGAGAACATTCGGCGATGCGTGAGACACATGCGGTAAACGGTTTCATCAAGATTAATGTGTGGATTATTGATGCCTCCAAATCTAAACTTATTCATCAGATTGTCATACATCCGGTTTACATCAACGCATTTATCATTATGTCCTGCAGATATATTGAAAGGTGTAAGGCGGTAAGCCAGACCTTCCTGAACAAAATGGTCTTGCAAATTAAGGAAGTTTTCAGGGCCTACGGTTATCGCAAAATAGATAGGTCTTGTCCAATTGCAGTTCGCAATCATTTCCAGCATCATGAGACTGTTTTTGTAAAGTGCATCGCGTCCTTTCAAGTTGATAACGAAATGATCGGGAATGGTGTCGCTAACCAGCATCATACCAGAGCGTCTTACGGCATCTTTATCAACTTTAACAACGATACTGTCGGTTGGGATCACGTGAGTTTGCGGATCGGTAGAACGAACCCAATACTTAAGGATATTTTTGAGCTCAAACGGATCGTCGCCAAAAGCTTTGCGAGCTTCTTGAGGATTTGTTTTATAGAGTTGTATGAGCTGATTTTTCATTTCCGGTTCGATAGGAACTGCCTCATTTTGGCCCTGTACATATTCATAACGTTTCCAGTTAATCGGGACAGAGGGTGAATTGTATGCGGGTCGACGCAGTTGGTCGATATACCAGTCTGTTTGCAAATAACTTAGGTTGCAAACGCGTACATCGGTGCGTACACCTTCCGTTTCCTGATTATACCACAATGGGTAGGTGTCGTTGTCCCCGTTTGTATAAATGATCGGATTATTTTTTTCTTGGATGGAATACAGATAATTGCGCCCGAAGTCACGGCATGTATAGCGATTACTGCGGTCGTGGTCATCCCAAGTCTGGCTTGCCATCTCAATGGGGACGAGAACACATACCAATGCGACAAGAGAGGCTTTGGCGGTTTCGTTCATTTTGAATTTCTTCATCCACTCGGTAATGGCAGCGACACCAAGGCCAATCCAAATGGTAAAGGCGTAGAAGGAGCCCGCGTAAGCATAGTCTCGTTCGCGCGGTTGCGATGGTGCTTGGTTTAGATAGAGTACGATGGCAATACCCGTCATGAAGAAAAGGAAGAATACGACCCAGAATTGTCGGATGCCTTTCTTTCCACGGTAAGCTTGGAAGAAGAGTCCCAGTAAGCCGAGAATCAATGGTAGACAATAGAATTTATTGTTTCCTTTATCCGTTTTGAGCTGGTCCGGTAGCTTACTTTGATCACCAAGTCGCAGATTGTCGAGGAATGATATTCCGGTGATCCAGTTTCCATGTTCGGCTTCACCTTGGCCTTGAATTCCATTTTGACGACCGGCAAAGTTCCACATAAAGTACCGCCAATACATGAAGTTCATTTGGTAGGAGAAGAAAAAGCGCAGGTTGTCCAATTGAGTAGGCATCTTGATTTGGACGGTTTGTCCATCTCCTCGGTCGTAATCAACCATGTTTCCTTGAACACCTCCTAACCAAGATTCATAGTCTTGTGCATGGTGTTGATCCCAGATACGCGGGAAAATCATGTTCTGAGCATAAATGTAATCGTCGTTGCTACCTATTTGTTCATATTTGTCGGGCTCGTTGGGATTGTGTTTTTCTTTTCTTTGGAAAATAGGAGAGCCCTTTTTGCGTACAGGTACCAAATAATTACCTTGGCGTTCGGTTTTTACTTGAGAAGTATAAGCGGGACCATACAGAAGTGGCGTGGAGCCATACTGGTCGCGATTGAGGTATGAACCGAGAGTAAATACATCTTCCGGAGAATTTTCGTCCATGGGCGGATTGGCCGTAGAGCGAATGACAATGATGGCGTATGAACTATAGCCAATCATCAGCATCAGAAAGCAAAGCAGCGATGTATTGAGGAGATGCGGCATGCCTTCATATTTCTGAGTTTTCTTAAATTTGAAGAGTAAAAACCAGATAATACCTAATATAATAATGCCGCAAAGAACACAACCTACTCCAAAACCGTAGAAAGGAATACCTAACATGGCTACTGAAGCAATGAAACTGATGTTCATCAATTTTCGATTGCGTGCGGTATAACTTTCATAAATGCCCCATATAACGGTGGCGACAAGAAGGATAATATAAATAATTAAACCTGTATCGAACGGCATGCCGAGTTTGTTCACAAAGAGTAACTCAAACCAACCTCCAACTTTCACGATGCCGGGAACAACACCATAAAGTATGGCAGCAATGAGTACGAAACTGAGCAACAGTACTAAAAGAGAGCCTTTCAAATTACTCTTTTCTCCAGCTTTGTGGTAGTAGAAAACCAACACAATGGCGGGAATACAAAGTAAGTTTAATAAGTGAACACCGATGGAGAGTCCCATTAAGTAGGCTATGAGAACCAAATAGCGATCGCTGTGAGGTTTCTCTGCGTTGTCTTCCCATTTTAGAATAAGCCAGAATACCAGTGCGGTGAACATGGAGGAGAAGGCATAAACTTCACCTTCAACGGCACTGAACCAGAATGTGTCACTAAAAGTGTAAGCCAAGGAACCTACAACTCCGGCGCCGATAACCGTAATCATTTGTGCGGTGGACGTAATTTCACCTTTGTGGCAAATCAATTTTCTTGTTAGATGGGTAATGGTCCAGAATAGAAACAGAATACATGCTGCACTTAGCAATGCAGACATGGTGTTAACCATTTTGGCAACTTGAGAAGGATCACTTACAAACTGTGTAAACAGATTTGCAAGAAGCATGAAAAATGGAGCCCCAGGTGGATGACCGACTTCAAACTTAAATGCTGTGGTGATAAACTCGGGACAGTCCCAGAAACTGGCTGTCGGTTCTATGGTCGAGCAGTAAACAAAAGCTGCTATGACAAACATAAGCCAACCGACAATGTTGTTTACGGTTTTGAAATTTTTCATTAATAAATGAATGTAATTACATAATTTGCTGGCAAAGATAATGTAATTTAGTTGAAGATGAAAATGAATGGATTGTTTTTTGTTTTTTTCAACATTTGAGTTGCTTTACTTTGCAATGTTCTTGAATAAAAGGCTTGTTAGAGGGCTTTTCTTATGAATTGTTCAGACTGGTTTACCTCTTTTAAAGATATGAATAGTAACATCTTTACTGATGTTTCGTTTGAAGTCCTATTTATTTCGCAAATATCTCCGAAAATGAGATTGTAACTTTTTAAAGTACTAAGAATATTTTGCCTTCTAAGAACTTAAGAGCTGATTTCTTGTTGAGTTTATCAAAATATATGGTGAATAAAGAGGACGCATTCTAAAAAATGTTTGTACTTTCGTAACGCAAATTGATTGATGCTTTATCTTTAAGGAAAAATTTCAAATTTAAAAATATATGATAAACACCCAAAAACACATGAAAAGTTTCTTTTTGTTGATGCTTGCAACTCTGCTTGGCATTCCTGCTATTGCTCAAGACGTGAATGAAAAGCAAACCTATTCAATTCTTACGTCAAATGGCCTGGCTGTTGATAATAAAGGTGATGCAACAGATAATGCTGCAGTCTATGTCGAAAGATATTCAGCAAAATCCGTGTCACAGGTTTGGCAGCTACGATTGCATAGCGACGGGACTAGAGCTCTTTACAGCCCGCTGACAGAAAAAAACATTGATAATTACGGCGCAACGAACGGACAAACTACAGGCGTCATTCTTTGGACGGCTCAAAAAGACCATCGTAATCAGCAATGGAAAATGACAAAATTATCAAATGGTCTCTATACTTTTACAAGCCTGACGAGCGGTTACAATCTTGGATTCAAGACCACCCCAACTGCAGGTACGCAGATTGCACAATTTCCTCCTGATGCGAATGATCCTAATCAGCAGTGGAAACTTGTGAAGTCGAATGTGAGTTTGCAAAAGATAACTTTTACTTCGAAGGAAGATTGGGAGAATCCACACATTTTCGAAATAAACAAAGAACCGGCTCACGAATCATACATACCTTATGCTACGATAGAGGAAGCCAAGGCTGATTCCAATTATCGTTTGCCTTGGAAGAGGACTCAATCAAGTCGTTATCTGTTACTAAATGGCAAATGGAAATTTAATTGGGTAAAGGAGCCCAAATTGCGTCCGGCTAATTTTTATAAACCCAATTATGACGTAAGCCATTGGGATGAAATAGAGGTCCCTTTGAGTTGGGAAATGGCTGGATATGGTACGCCCATTTATACAAATATTACATATCCCTATGCAAACAAACCTCCTTATATCTTACCACAGAAAGGATATACTAATGAAAAGGAACCTAATCCAGTAGGTTCTTATAGACGTGACTTTACTCTTCCCGAGAATTGGGGTGATAAGGAAATTTTCATCCATTTCAACGGAGTATATAGTGCTTTTTATGTTTGGGTAAATGGGAAGAAAGTTGGTTATAGCCAGGATTCGAATACAGATGCAGAATTTCAGATTACGCCGTATGTGAAAAAAGGCCGCAATACGGTGGCAGTGGAAGTTTATCGTTGGTGCGACGGAAGTTATTTGGAGGACCAAGATATGTTCCGTCTTAGTGGCATTCATCGCGATGTATTTCTTTTTGCTACACCTAAAGTGCGTCTTCGGGATATTTATCTGACCAACAAGGTGTCTGACGATCTTGGCGAGGCTACGCTTAATGTACGAGCTAAAATCCATAATTACGGGACTAGCATGAAAGGAATGAATTTGCGCGTAACGGTTAATGATGATGGCGGACAACAAAAAGCCCAGTTCTCAGTTCCCGTAACAACTACAACTTCTGGTAAAGAGGTTATTCTGAACGGTTCCGCTTTATTGAAACAACCTTCTTTGTGGTCAGCAGAAACACCTTATTTATATAATATAGATTTTGAATTGTTGGATGCACAAGGAAAAACTCTTGAGGCCACAACTCAGCGTTACGGCTTCCGCAAGATAGAAGTGAGAAATCACAAAATTTATATCAACAATAGTCTGGTTTATTTTAAAGGAGCAGATCGACATGATATCGATCCTCAGCGAGGCAAGGCTGTGCCCGTATCTTCTATGTTGCGTGATGTATTGCTGTACAAACGTTTTAATCTGAACACCATACGTACAAGCCATTATCCGAATGATCCCCGAATGTATGCGATGTTCGATTACTATGGCATTTATGTCATGGACGAAGCTAATTTGGAATGTCATGGCAATCAATCTTTGTCAGACAATCCGGATTGGAAAGATGCATACTGTATGCGTGAAACGCGCATGGTGGAGCGAGATAAAAATCATCCGGGTGTAATATTCTGGTCTATGGGAAATGAATGTGGTGGAGGCGATAATTTCCGTGCTACCTATAAGGCTATTAGAGCGCTCGACGATCGTATGATTCATTATGAAGGGATGAATGAGGTGGCTGACATTTATTCTGAGATGTATCCCTCGATAGACCATATTCAAAAGATGGATCAAAGTGGAGATGACCGCCCCTATTTTATGTGCGAATATGCGCATGCAATGGGCAATGCGATTGGAAATCTTAAGGAATATTGGGATTATATAGAGCATTCAAAACGAATGATTGGTGGATGTATTTGGGACTGGGTAGACCAAGGTATTAATATGAAGGGACAACCTGAAGACCATTATTATTTTGGGGGATCTTTTGGGGATCATCCCAATGATTTTGATTTTTGTTGTAACGGTATTATTACCGCGGATCGTTCTGTAACGCCAAAGCTGGAACAAGTGAAACAGATTTATCAATACATGGCCTTCTCAAATGTGTCCAATAATAGTTTGACCGTGCGCAATAAATATGCTTTCCTTAACTTAAATCAGTTTAGTCTGCACTACAGTGTTTTGAAAGATGGAGTAAAGATTAAAGAAGGTGATTTGGATTTGCCTGATTGTAAGCCAGGAGATTCTGTACAAGTGCAGACGCCTTATCTAGATGTGATAGGTAAAAGCGGGGAATACTTTCTTAATGTAGAAGCCCGTCTTAAAAACGATTGTGTTTGGGCTAATGCCGGATATCCTGTTGCTGCTGAACAATTGGAATTGCCTAAAGTTGTAGAAGCTTCTTCCGCAGACATAGCAAGTGATCGCGTGTATAAAAGTGGAAAGGGTAAAGATAAATCAACTAAACAAGTTCAAACTGAACAAATTGCAAAATTTAGTGTTGTGGACGATAATCGTGAGAATTTATTCCTGCGTACAGATAAGGCAGTCATTGCTTTTGATAAAAGTAGTGGACAATTGGTTCAACTTGTTTACAATAACCAGAATATGTTAGCTGGTCGTGATGGATTTAAGTATAATTATTATCGTGCTATTAACAATGATCGTCGTGAATACATTGAGGACGTCACTCACCTCGACAGTTTTCGTTATAATGAAATTGCAGGCGGAAAAATTCAAGTTAAGGCGTGTTATACAGAAAAAATCGGGAATGAGGTGGTGCCCTATAATGTGCTTTATGAGGCGAATCCAATAGATGGTTCTATTCTTGTTTCTGCGAAGTTCAATATTGATGAAAAATATAGTTTGCCACGTATTGGTCTTCAAACATTACTTAATAGTCGATTGGAAAATGTGGTGTGGTATGGTCGTGGCCCGATGGAAAATTATCCTGATCGCAAAGATTGCGCATTTGTTGGCATGTATAAAAAAACGGTCGATGAAATGGCTGAAAAATACGTGCGTGCGTGTTCGATGGGTGAGCGTTGTGATGTGCGTTGGGTTAGCATGATAGACAATGCAGGAAAAGGTATTCGTATCACTTCTATGTGCGGTTTGTTTGATTTTAGTGCTCAACACTATACTGATCGCGATCTTTGGAATGTGGTTTATGGGCATGATTTACCCTCTATCCGAAAAGCTGAAACAGTACTTTCTCTCGACGCTGCCATGCGTGGCATTGGTAATGCCAGTTGTGGCCCGCAGCCTTTGCAAAAATATGAATTACAAACAAACAAAATATACGAACTGTCTTTTGTGATTGCGCCTGAAAATTAAATAGACAATAAGAGTGTTTGTAGAAAGTTGAAAAACAGGGTGTGCCCATAAGGCATACCCTGTTTTTGTCTTCTAGAATTGTTTGAAGTAGAGAATTAAAGTAATAAGGGAATGATAACTTTAAAGCAGATATTTCTGCCCATGTTGTAAATGCCTTGACGTCCAGTCGCATTGTTCATGTCTGTGTATTTCAATCTGCTTAAATGGTTCTGGTAACTTTTGTTTGTAAGGTTTGTAACTTCAATGAAGAGAGAAGTGCGCTGCTTAAGTATCATGAAATCTGCTCCGGCATTAAGGTTTATAAGACCATAATCTGGTGTAAAACTTTCTGTGTTTCCTTCAGCATAGAAGTGGTTTTGTTTGAAATCGTATTCAAAATTGAGACCTACAAAAGCATTATTTATAAGTTTCCCATCGCGGATAAGGTCATACTTCATGGTTGTAGTCCAACGTGGAGCTGGTGTGAAAGGCAGATATTTTGATTCGCGTGGTTCGTGAAGCAGAATACTGTTGACAAAAGAGAAGGTATTCTCCCAGTGTATTTTTTCGATAGGATGATAATCAACAAGAAACTCTCCGCCATGAAGAACTGCATTGCCGGAAGAAAACTGATAAGTTGGTTCTCCATCTGTTAAAATTGGCTGGTTTGTAAGGCTCGTGAGTTTATGAGCAAAAATATAATTGTCGATACGGTTTAAGAAAAGCGATACTTGAGTGGAAAAGTACGGTGAAGAATAATCGAATCCCAAATCAAGCTGCATATTGCTTTCTGGTTTTAGTTTTAAATTACCCAATTCGTATCTCACAGTACCTTCATGAATGCCGTTAGATGCCAATTCGCTGATGTTAGGAGCACGATATCCCCGTGATACATTAAGACGTAAATTCATGTTTTGGGAAAGGTGAAAAATACCACCCAAGCTGCCAGTCAAACCATTGAAATGTTTTGAAAATGAAGGAAAACGTTGAGTGTTGTCTTCAAGAAGCTCGTGCCCGTCTATGCTGCGGTTATCAAAACGAATACCTCCGCTAAGGTCCCATTTGTTAATGCTCCTATTTGCGGTAAGAAAGTATCCAAAATCAAATAGTCGGTATGCTGGAGTGAGGTATTCAGTGCCTTTATTGAGTGATTGTTGAAACATTCCATTCACGCCGGAAGCAATTTTCCAACCATTCCATTCTGGTGAAAGATAATGAATGTCATAGTTTATGGTGTGGAGTAAGAAATAGAGACCATAATCAGTTGGAGCAAGAGCATCTTCATATTCTTGTCGTCTGTTTTGTTGATATCCTAAGAGAAGTTTTAAACTTCCTTCCCCTAAAAGGATAGAATTGTCAAGAACAGCTTTTAGATGGTAAACTTGTTGATAAGGGATGGCATGTCTATAACTTTTGAAGTCACTGTATTCAGCGGGGACGGTCACTTCTTTTCCATTATCCGAAATGGATTTCATAAATTTGCCTGAAATACTGTCTCTTTCTCCTTCTATGATGCCAGGAGTGAGATGATAGTAACTAAAGGAGAGATGTGAGTACCCCCAATTCTTATTCAGACCATACATTCCGGAAAGGGCCTGCTCGCGAAAACCCGAATTGAATACGTAGCCGTCATAAGCATTTTTGTAGGCATGTGCCATCTTATCACTGTATCGTAAATTCCATACCGATGAACCGGTGTTCCCGGCTCCACGAAGAGAATAAGCGAATAATCCGTTGTTTGTCTGATATTCAGAAGATGTTTCGATACTTGTTTTTCCTTCTGGTGGAGTTGGTTCTTCTTCAAAAATAATAACGCCGGCCATAGCATCTGAACCATACATAAGACTGGCAGGTCCTTTAAGAATACGTGCCGAATAAACAGATTGGTCGTCAATTTCTATGCCGTGTTCATCTCCCCACTGTTGCCCCTCCTGCCTTACGCCGTTGTTAACAACTACAATTCTGTTGTAGCCTAGACCTCTAATAACAGGTTTTGAAATGCCTCCACCTGTTGTAATTTGGGATACACCAGGTTCATGAGCAATGGCATCAATAATGTTTGTAGATGAGCGTTCTTGGAGTTCACGATGGGAAATATAGGAAACAGGAGCTGGCACCGTTTTGAGCATCGAATTGCCAGACAATCCTTTTACTACAACTTCTCCAAGCATTGCGTTGGTTTCTTTTAGTGTAAAATCCAAATGATGTATCACTTTGAGATCAACGTCACGGATAATTGTTTGATGTCCGATCAAACTGACCATAATAGTAGTTTTTATGGATGAAAGGTTTGTGATGCTGTAAGTACCTTTATTATCGGTGAGACCGCCTTTTTTAAAATCAGGTAAATAAATATAGACTCCTTCGAGAGGTTTATTACTAATGGAGTCTATGACTCTTCCTTCCAACTTAATATAAGATGATGCAGGAAGAACTGCTGCTGACAAGCAACTAGCTATCAGCAGCAAAATAAAATGTATGTATTTCATTCTGCTTTTTTTAAATTAATAAATTAGATGATACTCTTATGCAGAATGAAAAGGGGGAGCGCGAGGAGAGGATGTGTGATGAAAAGGTTGAAAAAGAGTTGGACAAATCCTTGAAGAAAAATTTATCTCACAACGAAATAGAGTAGGGAGTGTCGTTAAAGTAGGAACAAGAAAAGGAATACCGCAGAGCTGGCAAAGCAAACAGTTGCAAGGGGTCGTGAGATGATCGGTAAAGTGACCTGCATGCGGAAGGTGTTTGACGCACATCATGCAGACCTTTTCGTTCTTTGGCCGTGAGTCGTGATGGTGCAAAGTTTGCAAGGTTGTTGCTGAAATAAAGATAATCAACAATAACCATGATAAAATTTTGCGTGTCTGCTTCTGTTTGTTCATTTCATCAAAATGAGATGAATAGTTTTTCGTGAGAGGCAAAAGTAGTGTTTTATATGTGAAAGAGCAAAAAAAATCACGCCGGATGTTAAATTCCGGCGTGATTTTAATAGTATTAACAAATGAGTAATGTTTGTATAATTATGATCTTACTTATTCTGCGCATCAGCTTTTTCAGCATCGATGCTAATTAGTTCAACTTTGAAAATCAATGTGGAGAAAGGTTTGATTTGACCTGCTTCACGGTTTCCATAACCTAATTCTTGAGGAATGTAGATTTCCCATGTTGAGCCTACTGGCATTTGTACAATAGCATCAGTCCAGCCTTTAATAACTTGATTACATTTGAAGGTCATAGGCTTATTGCGTTTGTAACTGCTGTCAAAAACGGTGCCGTCAATGAGACGTCCTTCATAGTTGACCGTGACGGTGGAATTAGCATTTGGTTTTGCGCCAGTACCTTCTTTGATGATTTTATACTGAACTCCACTTGGCAGAGTCTTAACACCTGGTTTCTTTGCGTTTTCAGCAAGAAAATCTTTACCTTCTTTACGGTTAGCTCCGTATTTTTGCTCCATCAATTGGTCTTTATAAAACTTCATTTGAGTGTTAGCAACGCTGGTGGCGCTGTCAACGGAAATACTCAGACCTTCGCCTGTGATGCCGGCGAGGAAACCGTTTTTATACTTTTCTGCGTCAAGAAAACTCTTGTTTTGCTCTCCTGTAATCTGTTGATTCAGCTGCTCCAAAAATTGGTTGGCAACTTGTGCACCGATTTGCAGTCCTGCACTGTAGGCTGCGAGCTTTTTATCTGTCGGCGTTGATAGGGATTCTTTAAGTCCGCGCATAAAGTCTTGCATATTATTTAATGTGTCGACATTTAAGCGTTGTGACAAATATTTCTTTAGCCCGTTAACTTGTGCTACACCCATATCGAAGCTGAAATCGGCGCGGCTTACAGTGTCTACCTTAACAGGAACGACTTTTTGAGCCTTTTTGCTTACTTTTTTGGTAACTTTAGCGGGTACCGTGATAGCGGTAGCAACTAAAGCTACTGCGAGAATAATGCGTAATTTCATTTTACTTTACTTTTACAAGCTCCAGTTTGAAAATAAGTGTGGAGTAAGGTTTAACTTTATCTCCAGCTTCACGGCTTCCGTAAGCCAATTGCTGGGGCACATAAATTTCCCAAATTGAACCTTCGGGCATGTGTGTGAGAGCTTCAATCCATCCGGGAATCATCTGGTTAACTTGAACTTCAATGGGCTTGCCGTTGTTATTGCGATAAGAACTGTCGAAAACTGTACCAGAAATCAAACGACCTTCGTAACTTACCAAAACTTTAGAGGTATCAGTAGGAATTGGTCCGTTGCCTTCTTTGATAACTTTATATTGGAGTCCGCTGGCTGTTGTTTTTACGCCTGGTTTATTTTTGTTTGATTGCATAAATTTTGCTCCGGCATCTTTATTGGCTCCATAAACTTTTGTCATGTTTTTGTCAATGAATACCTGCATACGAGACTGAATTTCCTTTTCAACAACACTCATAGGAATTTTTTGGTCTTTGCCTTTCGTTCCGGCAATAAAACCAGAGATGAGGTTGCGTAGGCTGATAGTTTTTGTACTATCTTTTCCAAATAGCTGAGTGTTGATGCCTTTATACATTTGGGTGCCTAGTTGTTGACCAATTTGGATACCAGCATAATAAGCTGCCTTCTTTTTGTCGTCTCCTGATTGTGCTGAAACGGCAAGACCCTTGTAGAATTCATCCATGTAGGTTGTATCAACACCCATACGTTCTGCCAGATATTGTTTCAAGCCACGAGAATTGGCCATACCCAATTCATAACTCAGAGTGTCAACATCGGTCTTCAGACTTGCGCTTGGGCCTGCACTCCTATTGCAAGAAGCGAAAGCAACAATGGTCACAGAGACCATTAAAATTAACTTTTTCATTTTTATTTGTTATAATGTTTGATTATTATATTACATAACTTGGAGGAGCTCTACATCAAAGATGAGTGCCGCATAAGGTGGAATTAGATTTCCTGCTCCATTTTCGCCGTAAGCTAGATCAAAGGGGATGAAAAAGCGGTATTTGGCACCTTCGTTCATTAGTTGCAAACCTTCTGTCCATCCTGCAATAACACCATTAAGGGGAAATACAGCAGGCTCACCTCTTCGATAACTGCTGTCAAAGATAGTACCGTCAATAAGTGTTCCCTCATAATGGCATTTCACGTTGTCGGTGGTTTTTGGTTTTTTGCCGCTGCCTTCATTAAGTATGACATATTGCAGACCACTCGGAAGAGTTTTTACTTCAGGCTTTTTCGCGTTTTCTTCGAGATATTTTTCTCCTTCAGATTTAGCTTGTGCGCCTTTTTTTGACATTTCAACGTGCTTACGTGCTTCAGCATCTTGAAGGTACTGGTTCACAAGCTTTTGAGCTTCCTTCTGGTCAACGGCAAGCGGGTTGCCTTCAATGACATCTTTGACTGCTTGCGCAAAATCTTCTGCAACGAGGCTTTCACTGCCCATATCAAGAAGCTGAGAGCCAATGCCGATGCCTAGGGAGTAACTTAATTTGTCCATATAATTTTTTACCTTAAATAATAATGGTACAAAAATACTATTTTTTTTTTATAGAACTTGTTGAGACAGCACTAATAATTATTTATATTGAGTTTTGAAATGAAATAGAGTGCATCTTTACTTATTTATTCTTGTTTTAGAAATGCGTATGTGTGTAAAAATGTTTATTTTTGCTGAAATAAAAATAGAAGCGTGTATGAAAAAGTTGGTAGCTTTGACGGGTGCCGGTATGAGTGCAGAGAGTGGTTTCAGTACATTTAGGGACGCTGGCGGGTTGTGGGAGAAATATCCTGTTCAACAAGTTGCTTCTCACGATGGCTGGGAAGCCGACCCCGTATTGGTAAATAATTTTTATAATGGCCTCCGCAAACAGCTGATCAATGCCAAACCTAATCGTGGCCATGAGTTATTGGCAGAATTGGAAAAAGATTTTGATGTGACTGTTGTCACTCAAAATGTGGATAATTTGCACGAACGTGCAGGAAGTTCTCATGTTATTCATTTACATGGCGAACTTATGAAGGTTTGTTCCAGCAGAGATACAGATAATCCTCATTTTATCGAGGAATTAATGGCAGATAATTGTGAGGTAAAGCCTGGACAAAAAGCCGATGATGGTAGTTTGTTGCGTCCTTATATTGTTTTTTTCCAAGAAGCAGTTCCCATGATTAGCGTTGCTGCAGATGAAGTACGCAACGCAGATATATTTGTGATTATCGGTACATCATTGAATGTTTATCCCGCTGCAGGGCTTATTCATTATGTGCGTACAGGAGTCCCTATATATTTAATTGATCCGAAAGAGGTTGGCGTTGGATCTTCTCACATTCATTTTATTCAAAAGAAAGCGTCCGAAGGTATGGAAGAACTTACAGGCTTACTTACTGCAAAATAATTATTTGCGGTAAAATGGGCGATTTTATCGTTAATATGAGAAGTTATGAGTTTCTGAAACTGTTAACGTAGTTCCAATCCAGATTTTACATGAGTTACTTTTTCTTCGCCTTGTAGGGCATAGAGAAGAGCCAAACTAAAATCAAAGGAGTGGCCTGCGCCAATTGCAGTAATGAGATTATGGTCCTGTTCTACATCTTGGCCAGTGTAGACGAAATCAGTCATTTGATCTTTCACCGTGTGGTGACAAGTGATACGACTCCCTCGCGCAATGCCGTAATGTTGCAAGATGGTGGGAGCTCCGCAGATGGCGGCTAACAGGCGCCCGGATTCATAATATTTTCTGGCGGCTTCCCCTACGGCTTCTGTTTGAGCCAAATTTTTGTATCCGGGGAATCCTCCCGGAAGAATGAGGGCATCGCCATCGTTAATATCAATTTGTTTTAGCAGACAGTTTGCTTTTACTTCCACTTGGTGGGAACTTGTAACG
>JAQVXN010000275.1 GCA_028709135.1 Bacteroidaceae bacterium
TGTAGATTTGCGAAAACTTATCTCTCATATATTAAGTTTATTGGCAGTTTGTTTTCTCCACAACAAAAAATAAGGCTATGATAAAGTGCAAAAGTAGTTGCAAATTATCATAGCCTTTGTTATTATTTGACAGTAACTCATTAAAAAAATGGAAGGCGACCCTACAAAAGTTCCTTCCATTTCTCAAACATAGATGTATAAAACATCTACACACACACTTATGATAATCGAATTTCAGGTTTTTAGCAAGGACTATAAAGAAAAAATTTTAAATTGTTATCACTCATTTGAGTATATCTGCCCAAAATGTGGTGCTAAGGCAAGATTTCATCGTCACGGTACCTATCAACGCTTTATTACGTACTTATCCATCTCAGGGGACATTGTATTTGAACCGCTTGAAATACTTCGATTAAAATGTCAGTCCTGCAATTCTACCCACAGCATTCTTCCTGGTGATATCATCCCCTTTCAGGTGTATTCTTTACCGGTAGTTTTATTTCTTTGCGAACAAATACTGATAAAAAAGGCTTCTATTCGTCATACAGTAAGTAAAACGAAGTGTACGATACAAACTATCTATCAAAAACTAAATCTCTTAAAACGAAGTTTGACTCTCATAGAATACTATCTTAGGCAGATATCCATATATACTGCCACTGCTTCTATTTCTCGTACACAAGCTCTTACCTTTCTATTATTACCTACCATGAAATTTTCGTCCTATTTCCACTGTCATGGACATCCCATTTTTCTAAATCGGCGAAATACCATATCCTATCATTTTTATTTTGCAGCAGTTCTTTCCTGACTTTCCTATCCCACATAGCTTGTAGGCTCCCCTTTGTGCTTGAAAAAGGTTACAGTAACAAAGTAACTATCATTTATTGAAATTATATAAAGAAAGGGAAATGACACTATGACAGAAGAAGAAAAACAGGCAATTGCTCTATTTAAGTACTCTTTAATTGCACCTTTGGTTGCTGGAAGCTTTATGGAAGCCTCTAAAGCTGAATACTATCGTGTTACCTCTGAAAAAGAATACACATTTCCAACAGGTGAAAAAACCCGTTATTCAGCAACGACACTGAAGAAATGGTATCTTGATTACAAGAAACAAGGACTAGATGCTCTAAAGCCACTCACTAGATCTGACTTAGGAAGAAGCAGAAAGCTTCCAGTAAGCGCAATAGATAAAATTTATGAATATCGTCAGCAAATGCCCTACATAACCGTTAAGAAAATCTACTCTAAGTTAATAGAAGAAGGATATCTGAATAAAAAAGACAGTAGCATTGACTCTATTTACCGCTATATGCGAAGTAATAGTGAATTAAAAAATAGTATTCCGGTGAAAGAATGTCTTTCTTTTGAGTTTGAGCATGCGGGGGATTGCTGGCAAGCCGATTCCTCTCATGGACCAACCATAACCGTAGATGGGAAAAAAGTTACTACATGGCTCATTTCGTTTCAGGATGATGCCAGCAGAATGATTGTACATGGAGAGCTTTTTGAAAATGATAATGCCAATAACGTACAGTTATGCTTTAAAAAAGCAATTGGAAAAGCTGGGAAACCCAAACGGATATACCTAGATAATGGGAGTAGCTATGCGAATCAGCAGCTGGATTTGATCTGTGCAGAACTTGGAATCCATCTAATTCATACAAAACCCTATCATCCAACCAGTCATGGAAAAATAGAAAGAAGCCATCGAACCATGAAAGATGGCTGGATGAATGCTAATGATTGGAATCAGTGGTCATCACTGAAAGAATTAAATGAAAGTTATCAAAATTTCCTAGCAACGGAATATACCAATGAGATACATTCTTCTTTAGGGTTGTCTCCCAAAGACCGCTATTTGAAAGATATTAATCAGTTGAAATTTGTAGAAAAAGAACAGCTGGAAGCAGCTTTTTTAAACAGAACCACAAGAAAAGTTACTGCAACGGCTACGGTATCTATTTTTAACACTGAGTATGAAGTTCCACAACAATTTATTCGTAAAAAAATAGAATTACGATATAATCCATTTGATACAGCTAGACTTTATATATATCAGGATGGAAAAGAGATAGGGGATGCTATGCCAGTCAAAAAGAATGAAAACGCACAAAGAAAACGGCAGACAAATATTTGTTATGCCAAGATGGATGGAGGCAGTAGTCATGTATAAAACCTATTGGGGAATGGAATTTAATCCTTTTGATAAAGAACAAAAGGGTGTCGATTACTATCACGGCAATGACTTTGAAGAAGTAAGTAAACGTCTGGAACATTTGAAAAACGTGAAAGGAATTGGACTTTTTATGGGCGGTTCAGGGGTTGGAAAGACCTGTGCGATAAGAAGTTTTGTGGAATGCCTAAATAAAAATCTTTATCAAGTTATCTATATCCAGTTAACAACGGTAGGCGTAAATGATTTTTACCGGGATCTTTCCATATCCCTTGGTTTGGAGCCTTGTTATCGTAAAAT
The DNA here is from genome assembly GCA_028709135.1 of Bacteroidaceae bacterium. Classification (GTDB taxonomy): domain Bacteria; phylum Bacteroidota; class Bacteroidia; order Bacteroidales; family Bacteroidaceae; genus UBA6382. Next base: position 2,480 of record JAQVXN010000275.1, read on the forward strand.
AGATAATTTTAAACAGATTCAGAACCGTATATCCACGCTATATCGGGAACAGCGTGTCACCCCAGTGTTATGGATTGATGAGGCACAGTATTTACATCATTCGATTTTAACAGATTTAAAAATGTTAATGAACTTTGAAATGGATAGTAGAAACTATGCAATTATGATACTGTCAGGACTACCATCGATTAGTTCTACGTTATCTATGAGAATTCATGAAGCCCTTTATCAGAGAATCGTAATACACTATTCGTTTCAAGGAATTATGCAATCACAAATCAAGGAATATATAAATAGCCGATTTGAACTTTGTGGTGTAAACAGAAACATACTGGAGGAAGCTGTATATGAGGTAATTGGGAGTTACAGTAATGGAAGTATTCGAAAATTAGACAATTTAATGCATAAGGCACTTATGATAGGGTGTAGTAAAAAAGCAAACCTGTTGGACCGGGAAACTATAATGGAAGCAATCAGTGAAGCTGATTTGATATAGGTGGAGGTAAAATGGACTATATAAATAAAGAACACGAAAAAAGATTTTATAATCTTATGATTGAGGATAATACGGAGGTTTGTGATAAGGAACGACAAAGTTTATTCTATATTCTGGCAGGAAACAGAGATTTATATGAGAAGAAAAACGGTATATATGATACGAAAAACCACTGTATTATACCATCTTTAAGTAAGAAAGGATTAAAAGTAGATTTATCAGGTGGAGCAAAAGCACTGGTTAAACTTGGGTTTAACTTGTATAATGGAATGAAACAGAAAGAAAATAGTATTTGTGATATCTTTTGGAATCTAGATGAACAAAATCGGATACTGGCATTGAATGCAATTAAAATAAGATTTATATGATAAAAAAGCTGTGACGATGTCGCAGCTTTTTTACATCAATGTTAAATATAAGGAAAAGCTAGATGATAATAAAGTGCAAATACTGCTCCAAATAAAGTACAATCGGAGATAAAAAGCCATAAATATTTTTATATATTGGAGAAAATAATTTTCAAAAATGTGGTGATGGTAAAGTGCAAATCTACAAGTTGTCCTGTGATGAAAGCGTTGTAAGGACAATGAATAATGAGGAAAGGAGGCAGTACTGTGAGCTAATATTAGGTATGCTTTGGAATGTTACAGGTCACCATGTCAAGCTATTTTC
>JAQVXN010000276.1 GCA_028709135.1 Bacteroidaceae bacterium
TAGGGCGTATCTTGCAGACACACACTTTGCTGAAGGCGAGGTGTCCATACAATATGACCGAGTGCGTGGAGGCTATTTTTTAGTACGCATGGAACGAGAATGGCTGACCAACGAAGAGGTATTAGCAATCTGCAAAATTCTTTTGGAAAGCCGTGCATTTTGCAAGGAAGAATTAAGCCCATTGATATCCAAGCTGTTAATGCAGGTAGCTCCAAATGACCGTAAGCAGGTTGAGGATATGATACGCAATGAGCAGTTTTGTTATATTCCATTGCGACACGGCAAAAAGCTCTTGAGTGTATTGTGGGAGCTATCAAAATACATAACGAAAAATGAAATTATCCGCTTTGATTATTGCCGTCAAGATGGCGCACAGCGTGAACATGAGGTCAAACCTGTTGCGATTATGTTTTCGGAATACTATTTTTATCTTATCGGCTTTATGGCTGATGACAGCAAGGACTTTCCAACCGTATTTCGCATTGATAGAATGGAGAACATTAAAGGCACAAAGGAACGTTTTTCTATACCGTATAAGAACAAGTTCAGCGACGGTGATTTTCGCAAGCGTGTGCAGTTTATGTACTCTGGGGAGCTGAGGGAAGTGAGCTTTACTTATAGCGGTCCTTCGATAGAAGCGGTATTGGACAGACTACCAACAGCTGAGATAGTAAAAGAGGAAAATGGTGTTTATACACTTAGAGCAGAGGTCTATGGAAACGGCATTAATATGTGGCTTAGGAGTCAGGGGAAATACATTAAAACATTGGATGATACAAATCAACAGCTATCGGGAGACGTGTTATGAGTGATATTGATATAGATAAACTACATAATGATAAAAATTTAAAGACAGTTTTTTATCATGACAAATGCGACAAATACGACTATCTGGTCGCTGTAGGTTGCGGTGCAATTGCCGGCATAGTTGATATCTTCTTAGTCGGTGCACCCGGCGATAGTAAACTTCAGTCATGGACAGATACACAAGTTGATAAGACTGTAATGATTTTTGCAAAAACTTGCGGATGGACACCAAGAGCTGGAAAGGAAAACAGTGTAGTCAGTGCTATAGGCTTCTTGGAAAAAAAGTTTCCTGTAAACTATGATCAACGGCACTCAGGCGATGTTGGCGGATTATTTAATATGTCTACTAAAAACCATCATATGAAGTCGTTGGCACATTCTCCTGATGTCATAGGTTTGTTTTTTTCAATATTAAATCAATTCACATCCACATCGTCTTTTCTTAGCAATGGTCAGTTGATTACAATACAAACAGATACCTATGAGTTACATGGACATAATTTTATTTCGAAATTGTTTTGCGGTGTGGCGAATTGGTTTGGGCATATTATGTCTGATATTGCAGGAAGCTCAGGTGCATCTGGGAGAGGTAGCGGTGTTGTAATTCCTTTTTTTGAATTATTTCAGCTATGCGATTTTGGAAGCTTGCAAGTAGGAAAAGACCGAAATACACTCTCAACTGTCGCAACCAAAGTTTTTCAAGAGGGATATGATGCAAGATTTGGTCTTACAATGGCAATCCCTGTTGTGCTGTGTGACTTGTCTATTAAGCTGGTATGGGCTTTAAAGCATTATTTTTATCACAAGAAACCTCTTTCAGAATGTATTCCTACAAAAAAACATGATGACCTTAGAGTTATGTTAATTATTGGAGATGGAACATTATGTCTTATGGATGGGGCAGATGCCGCTATTCGTTCTGGCGGTAACTGGGTGAATTTTTTCTTAAGACTCAACATTGTTGCTTGGTTTAGACTGGTTTCTCTTGTGTTTAGAGAGGTATGCATACGCTTAGGGATTAGTTTCCCACTTCAAAAACAGTTGGATGCATATATTAGAATTAACGAAGCATTGGCATTATACTTGTCTCAGCTTGAGCAAATTGATTTTGAGCGTTTTGAAGAAGAAACAGGGCAATACAATAAGATGCTTGTATTGATGGAAAATACAAATAGCGAAGAAGAACTTTATGACCTACTTAAAAACGAGTACACTTCACTGGGTTTTCAACTCCCATATAAAGGAGATTTTGATAATTTTATGCAAGACAGTTCTTCTGTACTGGAGTTTAAATAATGTTTAAATGTGATAAATGTGGTGAGTGTTGCAGGAATTTACAAAAATCACCAATATACGATGATTTACATGATGGAAGCGGTATTTGTCGATACCTAAGAGGCGATAGGTGTTCAATTTATGAGCAACGACCATTGATTTGTCAAGTCGATAAATGCTATGAAACTTTTTTTAAAGACACACTTAATTACGAAAAATATTTACAGCTAAATTATGAATGCTGTGAAATATTAAAAAGCAATAGGAGGAAATAATTATGCCATTACCAGTTTGGTTAATTCCGTTAGCAATAAAAGGTGCAGCTGTTGTAGCAGGTGCAGTGGGAGTTGGGTCAGCAGTTCAAGGTGCTGCAAAGATGAAAGAAGCCAACGATACTATGGAATCAGCAAAAAGCCGTCATGACCGAAACATTGAGCGGTTCGAGAAAGAAAACAAGACTACCAGTCGAGATATGGACAAGCTGGGCAAGTTGGAATTGGAAATCTTGCACAGCTTTAACTCATTCTCTGATGTGTTTGAACAAATCAAAAACAGACCGACATTTGAGAATTATTCAAGGAACGGCATCAAACTTCCTAAATATGATGGAGAAAAATTAAAAGAGGTGTCAGTTGGCGCAGGAGTGCTTCTTGGGGGGCTTGGTGGTGCTGGCTTAGGCGCAGCTGGTGGCTTTGCTGCTGCAGGAGCGGCAACAGCAGCTGTCATGGCATTAGGTACAGCTTCTACTGGAACAGCCATTGCAACTTTGAGTGGTGCAGCACTTACCAATGCAACACTTGCCGCCTTAGGTGGTGGTGCGATTGCCGCCGGTGGTGGTGGTATCGCTGCCGGAACCGCTGTATTGGGTGCTGCAACTTTAGGTGTTGGCTTGCTGGTTGGTGGTGTTATATTTAGTTTGACAGGTGGAAAGTTATCCGACAAGGCAGATGAGGCATGGTCGCAAATGAAAAAAGCTGAAGTAAAGATTAACACCATTTGCGAATACTTGGTCAACCTACGCACAACCTCAAACAAATATTATAAAACGCTCTCCTCTGTAAATGCTATTTATCAGAATCATTTCGATAAATTAAAAAACATTGTAACAGTGCTTAGACATTCTAACTGGGATGCTTTCACAGAAGAAGAAAAGAAAATTACAGAAAATACTGTTCTACTTGTTGGCTTGCTTTTCAATATGTGTAAGGTGGAATTGGTATTGAAAGGTCAGCATGAAAATGACATGAACACCGTCAATACTGTGGCAATTGAAAAATCCATCAATGATGCTAATGCCGTATTAAAAGATAAATTTCAAGAAGAAAACACATAAAATTGAAAATTTATAGAAATCAACAAAATAAGAATAGCTGACAGGCGTTCGTTTGAGCATCTGTCGGCTGTTCTTCTTTTATGATAATACTACCTGTTGCTTTCTTGTTTGTACCATTCTTTATGAGAACACTTCATTGATGATATTTTTGAACGGGGCAAAATCATCTACTCCGTAGCGACTATCAATGTTGTCACCGATTGCAATAAAT
>JAQVXN010000277.1 GCA_028709135.1 Bacteroidaceae bacterium
TTAATGCTACGCGATGAAGCATCACTTACAAAACAAGGAATACCGAAACTCTTAAAAAAGTTCAGCAACTACAAACTGTTGATCCTGGATGAATGGCTGCTGGATGATTTATCCGATGAAGAGCAACATTTTATGCTTGAGCTTATAGAACGCAGACATGTTAGTTGAGGACCCGAAAAATTATGACTTTTATATAATGATTTGGTGTACATAATTAACAGACTACGCAGTACTAAATATGGATAATAGGAAGTTAGTGCTATTATTTGCCGCAACATTTTTTATATTTCTTTCCACTACCGCAGGGACAAGGATCGTTTCTTCCGATGTCAGTCTGTTTTCCACTTATTGCATATTTTCTCTCTCGCCATGCAATTTCAACATTATCAATTTTTTCGTGGTGCAACTGTCGCCAAATGCTTACCAATAATCCACCATTTTTTAATGTGGTCTCTCCGCTTATATTGTAATCAACAAAACAGACAAAATTGTCATTGTTCGGGAAAAGTTCTTTGTTCTTCCGAGAATCATATCGATAGACATTTATATAAAGTGAATCAGCCTCCATATCGCCATATTTGTGTGGTAATGTTGGCGACGGAACATTTCTTACTAATTTTAGCCAATTAATAGCATTGTGTATTATCTCTAATATTTTATCTTTTTCTAAAACATCACCAATGAATAAGTGAGCCCTTAATCTTTTTCTATCTGATGAACTGGCATCTTTTACTTTATTGATTTTAAAGTCCGGCGCATTATAATTTGGAAATCTATAATACTTGATCTCTTGCAAATCAACATCCTCTGTCGAAGGATCCCATATTATGCATTCTTGCCTTCTTATTATATCTGCGACTACTGTAGCAAGTGTTCGGTTTTCACTTATCATATCTTTAATATCTTGATTTGAAAAACGTACCCAACTGGTCTGTAACCGTTCGTTGCTAAAAGAAAGAAAATATTTCTGATAATCATTATATCTTTCAAAAACTAATATTGATAATTCAATGGCGGTTTGTAATATAAAAGTTCTATCAGAATTTTCAATGTGTATATCGACGTTAATTTGCTTACCATCAGGGGATTCGCTTATGCTCTTACAACGGATAGATGGTATACTCAATTCCATCCCTAACAAACAAAAGGGAACAAATAATTTTTCATTCTTGTTTACAACAATCAGATCTATGTGCTTGTTGAGGAAACTGCATATACCAAGTAGAGTACCACTCGCTGTATCATAAACTTGCTCTATAAGATTATCAAATTCATACGCTTTCATTGAACAGAGAACTGCACGTCTATCCTCTGTATAGTGAAATTCAATTTTCTGGCCATTTTCTTTAAATATTACACCGCCATGATTGATAGCATTTCTAACATTTATATTCACATCAGAAATTAGCGAATCAAAGCCGTTACTTTTCAATATTTCACATAATGGATTGAGATTCTTAGCAGAAGCAAAATCTTTTGCTGATGTCTGATCGAGAATCAATGTAATTACTCTGAAGAGGTTCGTTAAGCACCCCTCTACAATTGATACATAGGTAGGAATTCGATATAGACGATTTTTAATATCAGGACTGTCATTTAAATTTGCTAAATCATTAATAATGTCTGTTATTTGGTAGTATGTATGATAGCCAATCAGAAAATGCTCTAAAACTGTTTCATCAAATCTAATTGATGTTGAATTACTCTTATAAAGAATTTCAAGTTGAGTATATGTTTGGTTATAAACCATATCCTTCCAATAGTAACTTGGCTCTTTGTTTAATATGTCACTAAATAAACAGAGCATTTCATGTGAAATATTAGAAATACTCGGATCAAGTTTTTCTTGTATTTTGGTTTTAATTTCGGTTGAGTTATCTTTAGAATAATACCTGATTTTAAAAGCTGTTGTATAGTTCATATTGTCCCTTCTTTCAATCGGCTTATAATAAGCTATATGCTAAAACAATAAGCGTGCTAATTTTCCGTTATTAGCCTATTAGGCAGAACCAAATATGGGTAATAGGAAGTTATATACAGTCGGAGATTATATAACTTAAGTCACATTTTCTAGAGACAAATTGAAATCATTATCGTATTCGTTAAATATCATTCGAAAAGCTGGTATTTGCAACTCATCTGCTATTCTAATGAGCTTGTCAACATAAGTCTGCGAACAATTCATACCTATGTATATCTCTTGGGGGCTTGCAGGTAAAAATGGCATACCCTTAGCGGTAGCCCCCACTATACATCTATACTCTTTTTCATAGCTCCATGTCTCATGCTTTATGTTACAAAAAAATGATTCCATAAAAATCAAAGATAAATCATCGAATTGAATCACTTTCTTACCTTCTGCAACTTGCTTGTCTATTTCTGAAATCATCTTTCTAACTTGATTGCTTATTAATTCCGTGACATCTATTCGCTTATTGGTATATTGTACAGGAAATGTACAACCGGAAAGCTGAACATTTCTTTTATCCTTCAGATCATACGACAAACAGAATCCCCTATGGTTATTTGAATAGTGCGCCCACATCGGCATAGAGTTTACGTTGTTAGCTGTAAGAGCAGCAATTTTTATAAACGAAGCGAAATCATCAATTAATTTACCACCTTGTCCAGTTAATCTCTCATATTTTTTCAGCTCATCTGGTCTGTAAAAATACGTTTTATTATCAAATGGGTCATTCAAGTTCTTAACATCAGACATATAGATTTTTTGGTTTTGTACAGTATCAAGCTTGGATTTGTTTAAGACTATATCGTCTGTCAAAGAAATAAATTTGAAAAGCACATCAGGTAAATGTAGTCGGGTGATTTTATAGATCGTCATAAAAACTTCATTCTTATTTGAAACTTGATTTATCAAATTCATTGCTAGTATATAGTCCATAGGATTTTCAGCCCGCCACTTTTCAATATCAAGTTCCTTTTCCAAAACAATTCCTTCCTCAGTCTATCTTAATTTTTCTCACACTGTGTAAATCTTAAATTTAATTTACCCAAAAAAGAGTTGATCCGTTTCCCATGTTAGCCTAATCAATATATGAATAATATAAAGCTGACACCGCTATGCACATTAATTATCAATAAACAATTTGCGAGGTTTTTTGGGATAACTTCTTTACTGGTTTGGTAATTTGCCTTGTTTTTTACCCGGTTTAGCAAAGCAATTGTTCGTACTCGCAATAGCTACAGGTAGTGTTCTTTATTTTCGGTTTCAGCTTAGATGAGAGCCAATGATTTTCTAAAAACATCATCAACCCAATCTAAATTCGTATCGTCCACGCCGAAGTCCTCATGCATCGCGAGTAGTTCATCGTCCAGATAATCGAATAAGCCGTTTAACCATCCGGAAAACTTGTCTGAAATATCAGATTCAGTGAAATCATTTGCAATTGCTTCAACGAGCAAGTTAAAATCAGTATTTGTTGTTCTTGCGACCCTAAGAATAGCCCTTAGCGCTGCAAGCAAGCCACTTTGCACCCCCTTGTGAACGGTCAAGTATTTTGGAGAAATTTTGGCCATTAATTTTACATAGGACCTTTACTGCAAAATGGAAATACGATGTTTGACACGGTAGCTTTCTCCGGTCAGGTTAAATATCTCACTATGA
>JAQVXN010000278.1 GCA_028709135.1 Bacteroidaceae bacterium
TATTGATAATAATGTTCTGAGAAGATTATACCTGCAAGACTGCTATAGATTTTTTATGCTTTATGGTGATAGTCATGAATTTAAGAACCCTTTTAAGAAAAATCTTCTATTGTCTGATTATTCTTTGTTCAATACATTATTATCACAATCTCAGGAAGAATTACTTAAAATTGGGTACTTTGCTTATCAACAAAAAAAATGGTTGACAACTATTCATATATTTCGGAACTTATCAGACACCTATCCCCTACCTCTTGAAGCTCTTCAGATGTATGGTTTCTCTCTACTCAAAATAAAAGATTTTAATTTGGCGATTGAGTACTTTAAAAAGGTTATTATTCTTTCTCCATCATCAATTTGGACGTATCGGCAACTTGCTCTGTGTTATCGCTCCATTGGTAATGTAAAGGAAGCTATAGATAGTTATCAGAAAATCATAGAATTAGTACCAGAAGATACATCTGCTTTATTACATTTAGGTGAGTGCCTATTTTTGGAAGGTCATATTGATGAGGCTATGAAACAGTTTTATAAGGTAGAGTATTTACATCCTGACTTAATTTCTGCTATGAGAGCTATTGCATGGTATTCTCTTTGCTGCGATAAACCGCAACAAGCTGAAAAATATTATCAAAAAATTTTTTTAGCTGGTGCAAAAGCAGAAGACTATCTTAACGCAGGTCATTCGGCATGGATTAATGGTCATACGCCAGAAGCTATTGAACGTTATCAAAAATTTCTAGATATGACACATAAAGATGATGAACTATTTTCTTTCCCGGATTCAGATATTCGTCTTTTGGAACGTTATGGCATTCTTCTGCGAGATATTCATTTTATGACAGACTTTCTTAATGAAAAACATTTTATTTCTTCTGAAACGAAATGACAAATACAGATCCAGCAGTAGATGTGAAATACGGTAAATGAGCAACCCTGTATGAAAGTGTTATGCTGTTTCCACGTTAAAAAATGATAAGATCGAGCAGCTATTAAAGAAAGAAACAATCCACAATGAAATATTATTATTAACTTCGCCCTATCAAAAATTAATCATGACTAAAATATGGAAAAACATTTCTTTGCTGTAGATTTAGGCGCTTCAAGTGGACGTACAATTCTTGGCACACTCAAAGACAACACACTTACTCGTAGAGAAATTACTCGTTTCTCGGATACTATCATTCAGGTAAATGGACATTTTTATTGGGATTTACATGCTCTTTATTGGGAAATAATACGTGGTTTACAGATTGTTGCTCAAGAAAATATTCCTATTGAAAGTATCGGCATTGATACTTGGGGCGTTGATGTGGCTTTCTTTGGTAAGGATGGTGGTTTGTTAAGAAATCCTTATTGTTACCGAGATCCACAGACAGATGGCGCAATGGATGAATATTTTAAACTGGTACCTAAAGAACGTGTTTATGAGATTTCTGGTATTCAGTTCATGAATTTTAATACGCTTTTTCAATTGTCAGCAATGCATAAGAACAACGACTCTGCATTGGCTGCTGCAAATAAAATATTGTTTATTCCAGATGCTCTTTCTTATTTCTTGACAGGTGAAATGGTAACTGAATATTCTATTCTTTCGACCAGTTCCATGATGGATCCTCGTACAAAGAAAATTAGCAAGGAACTAATTGAGCCAATAGGAATAAGAGAGGAACAATTTGGAAGATATGTTCAACCAGGTGAAGTAATTGGAAAAATTACTCCGGAGGTAGAAGCTCTTACGGGCTTAAAAGATATCCCGGTCATTGCTGTTGCAGGACATGATACGGCTTCAGCTGTTGCTGCTATTCCTGCAACAAAACCCAATTTTGTTTATTTGAGTAGTGGCACATGGAGTCTGATGGGAATTGAAACTCCTAATGCTATTATTAATAAGGATAGTTTTGATAAGAACTTTACAAACGAAGGTGGCATTGAAGGCACAACGCGTTTCTTGAAAAATATCTGTGGCATGTGGTTATTTGAACGTTGCCGAAAAGAATGGATTGATGCGCCAAAAAGTTATACTGATATTTATGATGCCGCAATGAAAGTAGAAGCATTTAGAAGCATTATAAATCCAGATGATCCGTGCTTTGCTAACCCTGTATCTATGGTTAAGGCTATTCAGGATTATTGTACTAGAACAAATCAACCTGTTCCAAATGATTATGCAGAACAATGCCGCTGTATTTACGATTCTCTTGCTTTGCGCTATAGAGAAGTTTTTGAAATGCTTAAAGGCTTGTCTCCATTCCCATTGGAGCGTATGCATGTTATTGGCGGAGGCAGCTTAAACTATATTTTAGATCAGTTTATTGCTGATTCTCTTAATATTCCTGTTTTCGCTGGACCTCAAGAGGCTACAGCCGAAGGTAATATTATGATGCAGGCAAAAGCAAAAGGTGTTGTAGATGGCATCCAAGAAATGAGAGAAATTATAGCTAAATCAGAGAGTCCCAAACGATATGATCCACAAGACACAGCTCTCTGGGATAAGGCTTACCAAAAATATTTGAGTATAGTACATTAGAGATTAAAAATCAGTCATTGAAGAGATAAACAACTACTATTATTTAATATTAAATTCATGAAAGAAGAAAACATTCTAAAATCTTACGAGATTGCAAAAGAGCGTTATGCTGCTCTTGGCGTTGACACAGACAAAGCTATTGAAACATTGGAACAGACTCCTATTTCCTTACATTGCTGGCAAACAGATGATGTAATCGGTTTTGAAACACCAGACGGCGTACTTTCCGGCGGTATTCAGACAACGGGAAATTATCCTGGTCGTGCTCGCAATATAGGTGAAGTTCGTCAAGATATTGAAAAAGTTAAATCACTTCTAGCCGGCAAATACCGTTTGAATCTGCATGAAATTTACGGAGAATTCGGTGGTAAAAAAGTTGATCGCGACCAAGTTGAAGTTAAGCATTTTCAAGGTTGGATGGATTGGGCTAAAGAAAATGATTTGAAACTAGATTTCAATAGCACCAGTTTCTCTCATCCAAAGAGTGGCAGTCTGTCATTAGCAAATCCAGACAAAGGTATTCGCGATTTTTGGATTGAGCATACAAAACGTTGCCGTGCTATTTCGGAAGCTATTGGTAAAGCACAGAATGATCCCTGTATCATGAATATCTGGATTCATGATGGAAGCAAAGATACTACTGTTGAGAAGCTACGTTATCGCGAAATCCTGAAATCCTCTTTGGATGAAATTTTAGCGCAAAAATACGACAATATGAAAGATTGTCTTGAAGCTAAATTGTTCGGTATTGGTTTAGAAAGCTATACGGTAGGTTCTTGGGATTTCTATTGCTCATACTGTGCTGCCAACAAGAAGATTATCACAATTGATACAGGCCACTATCAGGTTGGTGAAGATATTGCAGACAAAGTTGGAAGTGTTCTGCTTTTTGTTCCGGAATTAATGTTGCATGTTAGCCGTCCTGTGCACTGGGATAGCGATCACGTAACAACGATGAACGACGATACTTTGAATCTTTTCAAGGAGATAGTTCGTGCAAACGCACTAAATCGTGTTCATATTGGTCTTGATTATTTTGATGCCAGCATTAATCGTATTGGTGCATATCTAGTTGGTACGCGTTC
>JAQVXN010000279.1 GCA_028709135.1 Bacteroidaceae bacterium
GTATATTTATTTTTTGAGTTTTTTCTACATAGCAGACATGCTGTTCTATGGTGTCTACGACGGATGATGCAGGCGTAATTTCCACCCGCAATGGATTATGGAGAAGCGTTTTAGAGATTGCAGTTGCTTCTGACGGCATTGTCGCAGAAAAGAACATGGTCTGTTTGTGCTCGGGTAGCAAGGGTAAAATGCGGCGAATGTCGTGAATAAAACCCATGTCTAGCATGCGGTCAGCCTCGTCAAGAACAAAGAGACTGATATCGTTTAATGAAATAATACCTTGTCCGATAAAGTCCAGAAGACGTCCTGGTGTAGCTGTAAGGATGTCAACTCCTTGACGCAGTTTCGCGATTTGTTTGTTTTGGTTTACTCCTCCAAAAATAACGGTATGGCGTAAAGACAAATATTTACCATAATCTGCAAAGCATTCTTCTATTTGAATAGCGAGTTCACGTGTAGGCGTGAGAATCAATGCAAGAATATGGTGATGTTTATTTGTTGTATTGTTTTTCAAGTGTTCTAGAATAGGAATAGCAAAAGCAGCAGTTTTTCCTGTTCCTGTTTGAGCAATGCCTAGAATATCACGTCCATCGATAGCTACAGGAATGGCCTGTTTCTGAATGGGTGTTGGCTCAAGGTATTGTTTGTCGTGAAGCGCTTTGAGAATAGGAGAAGATATATGTAATTCTTGAAATGTCATGAATGAATGTGGTTGGGGAAAATCTCTCTATATAGGGCGGTGAAATAGTTACAATTCTTATTGCGAACTATTATGCCTAAGGAGAGTGGATCTGTAGAACTGATTATTTATTAAATATGGTATAAAATTTGACCTTTTGCATTAGCTGTTTTTATAAAAACATATGGAATTGATAAAGAGGTAACTTGTAGAAAGTGAAAACCTGCAGAAAAAGTAGCAGGTGTAGCTAATACACAAGGAGAATTCAATACTAACTCAAATGTTCTGAGCTGCAAAGTTAAACATTTAATTCCGAATAGTGTTTCATGTGACCTTCTTTTTTATTTTGAGGAGTGAGATTTCTTTGATTTTTTTTCAGAACTGTCTTTAAAACGGTAATTCGTCCCGTTTATGTTCCAAAAATCTCCAAGATGAGTCCATTTTATCACATTTTTAAGCTTGAATGATTTTTTGTCTTTCCAAGAGTTTGGAAACAATTATATTCTGTGTACTTTTGCACCATTATAAAATGTTTTACTCCGGCTGCAATTTTTTAGCCGTATGATTGGTGTTCTATATAATTATTTCCTAAATAAATTATGGCACAAATTCACAATCCTTCTAAGGTTCGTCGATTTTCAGCTATTGGTCTGCTTGTAACTTTGGGCATCGTTTTCGGTGACATTGGTACTTCGCCTCTTTACGTCATGAAAACCATTTTACATGCTAATTCCACATATGATGTAAATTACATTATAGGTGCGTTGTCGTGCATTATTTGGACTCTTACCTTGCAAACATCTGTCAAATATGTACTTATTGCGTTGAATGCGGACAATAAAGGAGAAGGTGGTATACTTGCTCTTTATGCTCTTGTCCGAAAGCGCGGACGCAAATGGCTTTATATTATCGCAATTATCGGTGCCAGCACATTGGTGGCTGATGGTATTATTACTCCTTCCATTACAGTAGTATCGGCGATTGAGGGACTTAGTGCCATCAATACGTCTACTCCGATTGTTCCTATTAGTATTGCCATCATTTCTGTCCTATTTTTTATTCAACAATTCGGTACGAGTGCTATCGGTAAGTCTTTCGGTCCCATTATGTTTTTTTGGTTTCTTATGCTAGGCGTATTGGGGGGCATTCATATTTCCCAATTTCCAGCAATTCTCAAAGCGTTTAATCCATATTATGCTGTACATCTGCTGATTACTTCTCCGGAATGGTTCCTTATTCTCGGCGCTGTTTTTCTTTGTACTACGGGGGCGGAAGCTCTTTATTCGGATCTTGGCCATTGCGGCAAAAAAAATATTACGATAGCATGGATATACGTAAAAGTAATGCTCATACTCAATTATTTGGGTCAGGGGGCATGGATTGTTGCTCATGCAGGCGGGATCGGACCAGATGTCAATCCTTTTTATGCAATTATGCCTCGAGGGTTTCTGCTTTTTGGGATCTTTATGGCTACTTTTGCGGCTGTCATTGCTAGTCAGGCTCTTATCAGTGGTTCTTTTACTATTTTCAGTGAGGCAATGAATTTGGATTTTTGGCCGAACCTAAAAGTAAAATATCCTACGAATGTTAAAGGACAGGTTTTTATTCCTTCAGTTAATATTGTTCTTTATGTTTCCTGCATGGTTACCATCCTTCTTTTTAAAACTTCGGGACAAATGGAAGCTGCCTATGGACTTTCCATTACTATTACCATGCTTATGACAACTCTGCTTCTTACAACTTATCTCCGACAGAAAAAAGTTAGTTTAGTTTTTGTCATTCCTTTTTTCATTGTTTTCGTTTCAATAGAAAGCTGCTTCTTAACTGCTAACATGTTCAAATTCATGCACGGAGGTTGGTTTACGATTTTGATGGCCAGTATTTTCTTTATAGTAATGTTTATATGGTATCATGCACTTATTATTCGTCGAAGTCGTTTGCAATTTCATGAAATCAAAAACTATTTTGACATTATATCAGAGATTAAAGCCGACACCTCTATTCCAAAATATGCTACGAATCTCGTTTATGTCAGTCGTTCAGATCGAGCAGAACTAATGGAGGGTAAAGTTGTTTACTCCATCATTAACAAACAACCAAAACGTGCAGATCATTACTGGTTGTTTCATTTTGAACATCTGGACGAACCGAATACCTTAGAGTATACATTCACGCCTATGATACCAAATACACTTTTTCGCATCAATGTGCGTATTGGTTTTCGCGTGCAGCCTTATATGACCCTTTATTTACGCCAAATTATTGAAGATCTTGTAAAGAATAATGAATTTGATATCACGAGCGGTTATCCTTCTCTTCGAGAAAAAGGTATACCCGGAGATTTTCGCTTTATCGTGATTCACCGCATCTACTATCATTCCAATTCTGCAAGTGCTGTAGACAACCTTATCATGAACCTTTACGGTATTATCAAGCATTTGGGTGTTACAGAGGAAAAATCGTTGGGATTAGATACCAGTAATGTAACAGTCGAAAATGTTCCGCTTATGATTGGACATAAGGAGGGACAACGTATTAAACGAGTTTTTCTTGATCAAGGGGATTAATGATTGGTCTCTCTTTCATATGGTTAAATGTAAATCAAATTTCTGAAAACATTTCCAGCTGTTTTTATTACATCGAAATGCAATAAATGCGGTTGCCACATAAATGGTTTGTGTAAATCGATATAACTTTCTATTTCCTTTGTAGTTAAAATCGGTTTAGGTAAAAGAGTGGATAGATTTGGAAATAGAGATATATTATATAAGGTATATTCGTAATCTCATACATTTGGGCTGAGTTTATGCCAATTATGAGAGTCTGACAACGAAATACGACTTTTTTCAAAATATGTTTGTTGTATTTTAAACGAATGGCCTCATATTTTTGACGAATGGCTTCATCGGTTTAAGAGATGCGAACATACGAAAGG
>JAQVXN010000280.1 GCA_028709135.1 Bacteroidaceae bacterium
TTCCCATACTCCTCGATTCTCCATGAAGGAAGAGTTTAAGGAAACAGTTCGTTGATACCGAAAGAATCTGTAGATATTTGTATATTTGTACGGAATTAAGATTATACTCATTTGATCTCTTTCTCCGTTGAATTTTTCCGATAGGATTCCTCATCGGGGTAATTATTGCAAAATACAGGATATTCATAGCTTGAAATACTATATCGTTAATGATATATATATAATGAATATCAGAAAATTGCAACAACATTGGCAAAAACTAGTTTACAACTATTTTCTACTAATTTTTTTAGAAATAACTGCTGATAAGCATAAAAAAATCGAATAAACAACCAAAGAGCTGACAACCAGCTTATTGAGATGTTGTATATCTAAACAACGAGTGCGGCAAACCGATCGGACAGTAAAAAAAGGACTCGCGACTGCTTAATCTGTCTTCTGATTAATAAACAGTTAGTTTTCTCTGTATAGGATTTACCCGCCTTGAGCGTGCTTGGGGGAACCGTAAAGAGAGAGTGCAACATACTACTACAGGACTTATCAGAGTGGACTCAATAATTGAAAAATAAAATATAAAATGAAACAAACTCTTTTAAAGAAGATTGAGCAACGTGAAATTATTGTGGGCGTTGTGGGGTTAGGCTATGTTGGATTGCCTTTGGCAGTGGAAAAGGCAAAAGCCGGATTTAAAACCATCGGTTTTGATGTTCAGAACAAAAAGGTGGAAATGGTAAATGCAGGTCATAATTACATTGGAGATGTGGTAAATGAAGATCTACAGGAAATTGCTGCAAACGGTATGTTATCTGCTACCAATGATTTCAGCTTTATAAAAGATGTTGATTTTGTTGCGATTTGCGTACCAACCCCGTTAGATATCTATCAACAGCCCGATATTAGTTACGTAAAATCATCAACTGAATCTATTGCCAAATACATGAAAAAAGGTACGATGGTGGTACTTGAATCGACTACTTATCCTGGCACAACAGAAGAATTAATCAAACCCATCCTTGAGAAAGGTTCCGGATTAGTCTGCGGAGAAGATTTTTACTTGGGCTTTTCTCCGGAAAGAGTGGATCCGGGAAATTTAATTTATAAAACCAAAAATACTCCTAAAGTAGTTGGTGCAATTGGAGAAGATGCATTAGAGGTTATAGCTGCGATGTACCGCGCTGTATTGGAAAGTGATGTTCACCCTGTTTCTAGTCCGGCTATTGCGGAAATGGAAAAAATTCTTGAAAATACATACCGTAATATTAATATCGGCTTGATAAATGAACTCGCCATTTTATGCCATAAAATGAATATTAATTTATGGGAAGTTATAGATGCTGCCAAAAGTAAACCTTATGGTTTTCAGGCTTTTTATCCGGGGCCTGGACTTGGAGGACATTGTATACCTCTTGATCCGTATTATCTTTCATGGAAAGCCCGAGAGTATGGTTTTCATACATCCATGATTGAATCATCTATGATGATTAACGACCGGATGCCGGAATATTGTGTGGAGCGAGCCTCCTCTATTCTCAACCGTTACAAAAAATCACTGAACGGCTCTGTGGTGCTTATATTGGGAATTGCCTATAAGCAGGATATTGACGACTATAGGGAAAGTCCAGCGTTGAAAGTGATTGATATTTTAGAAGAAAAGGGAGCCAATGTTCGTTTCCATGACCCATATATCAGTGAATACACGTATGAAGGAAAAGGAAAAAATGGTGAAAAGGAACTCACGAAAGAACTATTGCAACAGTCAGATTTAGTTATCATAACCGCCGCTCATACGAATGTGGACTATGATTTTGTACAACAAAATGCTCTTGCCGTTTTCGATACAAAAAATGCAATGAAAGCGGTTACTGACAGGAGAAACATTGAATTGCTATAAAATGGATAAGAAAAAACAAATTTGTGTCATCGGCGGAGGTAAATGGGGACAAAATCACATCAAAACGCTCCGTCAAATGGGAAATTTAGGGGGAATTGTTGAAAGCAATACCCAACGTTTGGAAGAATTATTGAAACAATACCCAGTCAAAGGCTTTAGGGATATCGACGAAGCACTTGCTTCCGGTTTCGACGGCTATACGGTAGCAGCACCTGCACCTTTGCATTACGAGTTAGCAAAAAAACTGCTGGAAAACGGACAAAATGTATTGGTAGAAAAACCCATGACCTTATCATCCGAAACCTCGCGGGATCTTGTAGAAATAGCGGAAAGGAACAAAGTACGCTTAATGGTAGGGCATGTATTGCTGTTTCATCCGGCTATCCGAAAAATCAAAGAGCAGATCGACGAAGGTAAGATAGGGAAATTATACTATCTCTATTCCAATCGGCTGAATTTAGGAACTGTACGTACTGAAGAACACGTGTTTTGGTCATTTGCGCCACACGATATTTCCGTTCTGGATTATTTGGTGGGGCATCCGGCTATTCAAATCGAATCCAAGGGAACCAAATTTTTGCAAAAGAACGTGTGCGACTATACAATGACACAATTGACTTATCCGGACAATGTGCATGCCCATATTTTTGCTTCATGGTTGCATCCTTTCAAAGAACAGCGTTTGGTAATCATAGGCAGTAAAGGAATGTTTACCTTCGAGGATTCGTCTACCGAAAAGGAAATTAAATTCTACGACAAGCATATTGAGTTCGAAAAAGACCTCCCTATAAAAGTGGAAAAACCAACCGAAATTATTCCTTATGAAAAAAAGCAACCCTTGACCGAAGAGTTAAAGTATTTTATAGAAAATTTGGATCAAAGGATTGAAATTGCCGACGGTAAATCAGGTTGGGAAGTGGTAAAAGTATTGGAAAAAGCACAGAAATTGATCGATAATTCCCAATCATAAAAGTACTATCCAATGGAAAAAGAATTTTTCGTACACGAGAGCAGCTATATAGACGAAAACGTTACTATTGGCAAAGGAACTAAAATATGGCACTTCTGCCATATCCAAAAAGGAGCTACACTTGGGGAAAACTGTTCGGTGGGGCAAAACGTAAACGTCGCGAATAATGTCAGGATAGGTAATGGCGTTCGTATTCAAAATAATGTTTCCGTCTACGAAGGAGTAGAAATAGAAGACAATGTTTTTTGTGGTCCGTCTTGCGTTTTCACAAATGTGACAATCCCACGCGCTCATTATTCAGTGCATGGCAATTACGCCAAAACACTGATAAAGTGGGGCGCATCCTTAGGTGCTAATTCAACGATTGTATGCGGCCATACTGTGGGACGCAGTGCTTTGATAGCCGCCGGAGCCGTAGTCACTAAAGATGTGAAAGATCATGCATTAATGGCAGGAGTCCCTGCCAGACAAATTGGCTGGGTATGTGAATGCGGTCAGAAAATTGCAGAAGGGTTACAGTGTAATAAATGTGGAAAACGATACGAAGAAACCGAAAACGGACTAATTGAAATAAAATAAACTTTTGATAATATGCAATTCAGAGATTTAGTAAAACAATACAACGCTTTAAAACCGGAAATAGATAAAGCGATGACAGATACGGCCGCATCCGGTGGCTATATTATGGGAAAAGCCGTTAAAGAGCTAGAAACGGCATTGGCTGAATACGTTGGCGTGAAACATTGCATTA
>JAQVXN010000281.1 GCA_028709135.1 Bacteroidaceae bacterium
TAATAATATATAGTTTATAATGAAAAAGAAAAGAATTCTATCTCTTGCTGCTGGGCTTCTCTTGATGTGCAGCTCGAATTTTGCCTTTGGACAGGCTGTTACAGATGTTCCTCAACTCTCTGGTGATGAACAACAAGATGCTCAATCCCTTCTTAACGCTGTTGAAGGGAATAAAGCTGTAGAGGTTCAGCGTCAAACAAAAAGTATTATTAAAAAATACAAGAAGGACGAAAATGCGTTGAATGCTATTGGTTATTTCTTTTTTAAGAATAAACAGTATGACGAAGCAATCTTTTTTGCAAAAGCAGCGTATGAACGCAATAATAAGTCGCTGCCATCTATTTTGCTTGAAGGTGATTCTTACTATGAACAGAAAAAATTTGGTGAAGCTGTTCAAAAATACGAAGAGGCAATTTATAATAACCCGGAAGATAAAAGAGCTTATTTTAAACGTGTGAGCGTGTATAAGTATATTAATCCACAATTGGCATTGGAAACGATGGAAACCATTAAGAAAAAGTATCCAAAAGATCCTGCTATTGACAAAACGATGGCTTCCATTTATTATCATTTGAATGATACGGCAAAGGCCAATACAACATATAAAACTTATTTTAAGGCTGTTAAATATGAAGATGACGTAGAGGCAGCCAAGGAATTTGCTATTATAATGTTTTTGAATAAGGATTATGCAGAATCTTACAATATTGTCAATAAGATTATTAGTCAAGATCCTAAAGAAATTAGTTTGAACCGTATGAAATTCTACGATTTAATTGAAATGGGCAAATATCAGGATGCAGAAGTTGCTTCCAAAAATTTCTTCGGACAATATGTGGATACACTATATAATTTTAGTGACTACAAATATATGGGGAAACTTCAAGCAGAATTGAAGAATATTGATGGTGCTGTAGCGGCATATAAAAAGGCCTCTGATCTTGCTCCGGAAGATAAAAAACCTGCTTTATTAAAGGATTTGAGTTTAGCCTATGAAACGGTAGGAAAATATGATGATGCAGCTGCTACCTATCAACAGTTTATTGATTTAGCTGCTCCCGGAAGTTTAGTAGAAACATACAATAAAGGTCGTATTTTCTATAAGGCTCTGGAAGATTCTACGATTACTGCTGACCAGAGAAAACATTATATTGAAGCTGGTGACGCGTTGTTTAAAGTTGTAGCAGCAAAAGATAGTAGCTATCTGGGGCCGTTCTGGAGCGCTCGTATTAATTCTGCTCTTGATCCGAATAATCCAAATGAAGTAGCTATGCAGCAGTATAATGAAGCATTTAAACGTTTGGAAAGCAAAGATGCCAGTTACAATTCACGTCGTGTTGAGTGCTTGCGCTACATGACATTTTATTATTTTAAGAAAGATGATATGAGCAATTGTGTGGCTTATGCTGATAAGGTTTTAGCTCTTTCTCCCGACGATTCCTTGGCTAAACAGATTAAAGTTGCAGTGTCTCAATTAAAGAAAAAATAAAGTTTAAACTCAAACATATTTTAAAGGTGCTGATTCTTTGTCAGCACCTTTTTTGAAAAGATTCTAGTTTTCTTCTTCCATAATTTTTTTTACGTTGTTTTCTACGTCGAAAAGTTTGTTCTTGCAAAAGGCAAGCAATTCTTTTGCTTCTTTAACCAAATCGCAAAGTTTATCAATGTCCTGATTGTTTTCTTCAATTTGATGCACGATTTCCTCTAATCGTTTTTGAGCATCAGCATAAGTTAGTTCTTCTGTCTTCATATTTTAAAGTAATTTATTTAGCAATACTAGTGATTTGTCCATGAGCCAATCTTGTTTCGAGAATATCGCCAGGTTGAATGTCGAAAGCATTCATTACGGCTTTACCGTTTTTGAAAGTCAAGCTGTAACCAGACTCTAAGATGCGCTGTGGATCAGAATTCTTAATTTTTTCTTCTAACAATTGCAATAGATGCTTTTGTTCTGATAACCTGTTGTGAAGTAGGTTGATGAGGTGTTCTTGCTGGTTTTGCAATTTGAAGCCGTTAATGTTTGACTTATCTAAAACAATTTGGCAAATGCGTTTGAATATTAAATTAAGTTTGTCTTCTTTCGCAGCTCTAAAATTCTTAAAGACCCATTCTAATCTCCAAGAAAAATCCTGGATAAGTTTTTTTTCTGCCTGTATTCTTTGTGCTGTGGCTAATTGTATCCTGCTTTTTAAGGTTTCTAAAACTTTAGCAGTCTCTATCATGTGAGAAATGAGAAAATCGCCCACAGCTGTAGGGGTTTTTAAATAAGTATGCGCTACCAAGTCCAAAATTGTCAAATCCCGTTGGTGTCCTATGCCTGTAAGAATAGGAATCGGAAATTGGGCGCATGCGTTTGCTAGTTCGTAAGTTTCAAATCCACTTAAATCACTTACGGCACCTCCACCTCTTATAATAACTACAACATCCCAGTTTTCCATTTCGTTAGCAATTTTGTCAAGAGCATTGATGATAGTCTTTTCTGTATCGTTACCCTGCATCATTGCAGGAAAAAGTTTGTAAATAAAATGGAAACCATTTGTGTTCGTGTCTAGATGATTGCAAAAATCTCCATATCCTGCTGCCGTTGGAGAAGAAATGATGGCAATCCTTTGTAGTAAAGGAGGTAGTAATAATTCTTTTTGTAATTCGGCAACACCTTCTTTTTCTAATCTTTCAAGAATTTTTTTCCTACGATATGCCATGTTGCCTAGGGTATATGTGGAGTCGATGTCAGTGATAATCAGAGAATAACCGTAAATTTCACTAAACGTCGGTTTTACTTCTAGTAATACTTCTAGCCCTGCTTGAAACAGTTGCCCTGTTGTTTCTTCAAAATCCATTTTAAGTAGTGGAAAAATGTCTGCTAAAATAACTGCACGAGCCTTGGCTATAGGTGTTATGGTGTTATCTGTTTTCTGAATAAGTTCTACAAAACAGTGTCCTCTGGGGGAAACTCTCACTTCGCTCATTTCGGCTTTTACACGATAGGTCTCTGATAAGTTAATTTCAATTAGCTCACGAACGAGAGAATTTAACTCATATAAAGTCATTGCTTCTTTTTCCTCCATTTTCTTTAAATTATAAATGCAATTATTTTATCGTAAAGTTACTTCATGTATAACAGATATGAAAGTGTTTCAGAAGATTTATTCAGTAATAAACCCACATTTCATTATGAAATGTGGGTTTATTTCCATTTAGTGGTGCCACCCTGAATTGAACAGGGGACACACGGATTTTCAGTCCGATGCTCTACCAACTGAGCTATGGCACCATGTTGTCGTTGCGAGTGCAAAAGTAGCATTTCTTTTTCTACCAACCAAGTTTTGCTGTATTTTTCTTTTTCAATAATTGTTTTCCAGAAAAAAGATGTAACTTTGCAGCAGCAAAACGGAAAGTAGCGCAGTTGGTAGCGCACTACGTTCGGGACGTAGGGGTCGGGCGTTCGAGTCGCCTCTTTCCGACTTATAAGCCATGTGTTATACTTAGCGCATGGCTTTTTTGTGTTATTAGAAGTTGAAAGATTACGGTTCAGGATTCAGTCGTTAAAGTTGTGGATTTAACAAAACGCAGTTATTAGAAATCGCCCATTTAATGCTTTCGTCGGA
>JAQVXN010000282.1 GCA_028709135.1 Bacteroidaceae bacterium
ACGGCCTGTATTTAATGAGAATAAACCTGATGAAGATTATGCGGAAGAGCGATCTGAAGAGGAAGATGAACAAGTTCCGACGCCAGAAGGTTCGGAGGACGTCGTAAAAGAGAAAAAAGAGAAGGAGGAAAAACTTCCATTTTGAAGAAACAAGAGAAGTCCGGCATAAGGAGAATCGTTTTCCAGTTCTTGCATTTTCTTTCATAAAATGCATATTCATACTGTGATAATTATGATGTAAAGAATTTTACGGGGTCCTCAAATGGTTATTCGATATAAATCGTAATTTTGTGAGCGATATGAAGGTAATTGGGAATATTATTTGGTTGATATGTGGCGGAATTATGATTGCGCTGGAATATTTCATCTCCAGTTTTTTACTGATGATTACGATCATTGGAATTCCTTTTGGTCTACAAACTTTGAAGTTGGGCGTGCTGGCGTTGTGGCCTTTTGGGCACGAAGTGATTGACGCACCTGAAAGCGGGGGATGTCTTAGTCTGGTGATGAACATAATATGGATTGTAGTTGGCGGTCTTTGGATTTGTCTGAGTCATTTGGGGTGGGGACTCTTGTTGTGTATTACGATTGTGGGCATTCCTTTTGGTTTGCAACATTTCAAACTAGCTCGCATTTCACTGGTGCCTTTTGGAAAAGAAATTAGTTAATTGAAGTATAATTGAAGTATAATTTCGATGGGGAATATTTAAATAATAAATGTAAATAAATAAAGCAATAAATGTAATTGTAAATGATAGCATGAGGAGAGTAAGTTAGTTTGTCTATCTCTATATTAAAGAGAACGTTGTAACCAATTTTTTGGATGAAAACGTTGAAAGTGTTACAGTAAACTATATTCTAAATTAAACAGAATCAACAATAAAGAATAATAATATCTCATCGTTTCTGGCTTTTTTTATGTAACTTGCAAAGAAAATCAAACAAAATGCTTATGAAATTGTTTATTATCTCGAATAGATTACCTATTAAAATTATTAAAGACGGACCTGATGATTTTCATTTTGTAAAAAGCGAAGGAGGACTTGCAACTGGATTAACGTCGATTGATATTCCAGGTATTGAGAAGCATTGGATTGGATGGCCTGGAATGGAAGTTGCAGATATTAAAACTAGAAATAGGTTAAAGAAAGAACTCAACGAATCAAATTTCCATCCGATATTTTTATCTCAAAAACAAATAAATCAATATTATGAAGGCTACTCTAACAGCATTCTATGGCCTTTCTTTCATTATTTCTATTCTTTTATTGAATACGATAACAGGTATTGGGATGCCTATAAGGAAGTCAATAAATTATTTTTTGAAGAATCACGAAAAATAATTGAGCCAGGTAGTATTGTTTGGGTACATGATTATCATCTGATGTTGTTACCTAAACTGTTGAGAGACGGAATCAATAATATTAAGATAGGTTATTTTCATCATGTTCCATTTCCGTCGTACGAGTTTTTCAGAGTTCTTCCTGAGCGTGCCGAATTGTTGAACGGTTTGTTGGGCGCAGATTTAGTAGGTTTCCATACGTTTGATTATATGAGGCATTTTGTGAGTGCCGTTTATCGAGTTCTTAAAGTTAAATTCCAGTTGGATCATGTCTTTATAGGTCATCATAAGTGCTATGCGAATGCATTTCCAATGGGGATAGATTATGATTTGTATCATGACGCAGCTTTGAAACCGGAGGTGCAGGAACGAGTAAAGGTATTAAAGAATAATTATGGAAAAGACAATAAACTAATACTTTCAGTAGATCGACTTGATTATAGCAAGGGCATTATTCACCGGATAAAAGGCTTTTATCTCTTTCTGAAAAACCATCCTGAATTTCATGGTAAAGTGTCGTTGGTGATGATTATAGTTCCGTCGCGCGACACTGTGAACAAATATGCAAAACTAAAAAAACTGATAGATGAAAAAATTGGGGCGATAAATGGGAAATACTCCAACATTAACTGGACGCCGGTATATTATTTTTATCACAGCTTTGATTTTGATGATCTTGTAGCCATGTATTCTATGGCAGATATTGCATTAGTGACTCCATTAAGAGATGGAATGAATCTTGTTTCGAAAGAATATGTAGCTGTAAAAGGAGATCATCCAGGAGTTCTGATTCTCAGTGAAATGACTGGTGCTGCGGCGGAATTGCAAAGTGCATTATTGATAAATCCTAATGATATTAAACAAATAGAGAATGCCATTTTTCAGGCTTTAACCATGCCTTATTCCGAACAGATGGAACGCATGGAAAAAATGCAGGCAATTTTGTCTAAACATACTGTAAAGAAATGGGCATCCGATTTTGTAGGTAATTTATTGGAAGTATGTGATAAAAATAAAACCTTGAATCAAAAAGAACTGAATACGCAGAACAGTAGGCGAATTTGTAGTTCTTTTAAAGATGGCTTTCATCGTTTGTTGGTTTTTGATTATGACGGGACGTTGATAGGTTTTAAAGATGATCCCGATGACGCGTATCCCAATGAAGAAATATTGGAATTTCTTCGAAGACTGGCTTCAGACGATTGCAATCGTGTTGTAATTACAAGTGGCAGAGATCGGTCTACCATGGAAAAATGGTTTGGTAATTTGAATATCGGACTTGCAGCGGAGCATGGTGCTGCTTTTAAGGAAGACGGTGTTTGGCAAGAGTTAATAGCTCCAATAGATTGGGATGATGAGATAGTCAGTATATTGAAAGAAT
This sequence comes from Bacteroidaceae bacterium, assembly GCA_028709135.1. GTDB lineage: Bacteria > Bacteroidota > Bacteroidia > Bacteroidales > Bacteroidaceae > UBA6382. The sequence continues at coordinate 2,724 of JAQVXN010000282.1, forward strand.
TTGTTGATAAAACGCCTGGTTCTCATTTGGAGACTAAAAAGACAGCTCTCGTATGGCATTTTAGGTGCGTGGATGATTGGTTGGCAGTTATACGAGAACAGCAATTAATTAATGTGCTGATGTCTCCTTGTAATCGTCATGGTTTACAACTCATGCGTGGAAATAAAATTTTAGAAATAAAATCACCCGTGTATTCCAAAGCAATAGAACTCAAACGGCTCTTAAAAAACGGGAAATATGATTTTATGTTGGCCATTGGGGATGATGTAACAGATGAAGATATGTTTATGGCAATGCCGAACAATGCGTTCAGTATCAAAGTTGGAATGATGTCTGATACGGCGAAATATAACATACCCTTACAGGCTGATGTATTGCCTATTCTTCGTACAATCTGTAATATGAATAGCTGACGGTGAAGTTTATGGGCGGATAAATCTAGATAACTTAACTTCTTTCGAAAAGAGTAATGCGGTATCAATTAAGGCGAGATGAGAATATGCCTGTGGAAAATTGCCCATTTGTTCTTTTGTGTTGAAATCAAGATCTTCGCTGAACAGTTTCACATGATTGGAATAGGTGAGCATGCGTTTGAACATTTCCAGTGCTTCGTCTTTACGGCCCGTTACATATAATCCGCGAACCATCCAGAATGTGCAGATTGTAAAAGCCGAAGTTGGTATCCCGAAATCATCATGATTATTATATCTGAACATCAAACCGTTATAACATAATTTGTCATAGATTGCATTCACCGTTTTTTGATATCTCGGATCATCCGGAGAGATAAATCCGTATTTTTCCATGAGGAGTAAAGAGGAGTCCAAGTCAAGGTTTGAATAGGTTTGCGAGAAACTTTGTATTTCTTCTTTCCATCCA
>JAQVXN010000283.1 GCA_028709135.1 Bacteroidaceae bacterium
CTTGGCTAAGGTCGTTGCCAGACTCTTGTTCCCTTTCCGAGGAATGGGTGTTCGGACCATAACAACCGATAACGGCTGTGAGTTCTGCGCGCATGAGGATATTTCCAAAATGCTCGGCAATGTTCCTGTCTTCTTTGCCGATTCATACGCTTCATGGCAAAAGTGGGCCATCGAAAACGAAAATAAACTTATGAGGCAATATATCCCTAAAGGAACTGACTTTGACAATGTTACACCGCTCTTTATTAAAAAATACAGGCAAAACTCAACAACAGGCGCAGGCTTAAGCTCAATTTCTCTTCGCCTAAAATCCAATTCTTCAAACATTTCTCTTAATTTTGCACTTGCTCGTTGACTCTATGCTTCGTATTTTTTAGAATGGCAAACAATGATTTTCATGATGTTTTATACGAATGGTTGTTTTACTTTTGACCGTGTTAGAAAAGGTAAAAACTTATATGGAGAAACAACAAGAAGTATAGAAATAAGTTTTATAAATTATCTTGATTCGGAAAATGAATATCAACGAAATAAGAGATTGTTAAAAGCCTAAAATGAGTTTTAAATATATGGTTTTATAGCATGGCAGTTCCAAAATGATACATCTATTGAGGAGATTTGGTCTATCTTTTTATAGGTGTTTATAAAAAATAATGAGGTATTTTTTGTAACTTTGTCGACGAAACAAAAAGGGATGCAAAATGAATTCGTCAAAAATTAAATGTATTGGCGTTTTGACGTCTGGGGGAGATGCTCCTGGAATGAATGCCGCTATCCGTGCTGTGACTCGCAGCGCAATCTGCAACGGTTATAAAGTGAAAGGTATTTATCGTGGTTATGATGGCCTGATAAATGGTGAAATTAAGGACTTTACTACAGAAGACGTAAGTAATATCATTCAAACAGGTGGTACTATATTGCGAACAGCGCGTTCAAAAGAATTTGAAACTACAGCTGGAAAGAAAAAAGCTTATGATCAATTGGTCAAAAATGACATTGATGCTTTGATTATTATTGGTGGCGATGGCTCTTTGACTGGTGCTTGTGAGTTTGCACAAATGTTTGATGTACCATGTGTCGGATTACCCGGAACGATAGATAATGATTTGTATGGAACAGATTCTACAATTGGGTATGATACAACTTTGAATACAATTACACAATGTGTGGATAAAATCCGAGATACTGCACATTCTCATGAACGAATATTTTTTGTAGAAGTTATGGGTCGTGATGCTGGTTTTTTAGCTCAAAATAGTGCGATTGCTGCTGGAGCTGAAGCTGCCATCATTCCAGAATACAATACTGATATTGATCAGCTTCAAAAATTTATGGAGAGAGGTATTCGAAAAAGTAAAAGAAGTTGCATTGTCATTGTAAGTGAAAGTCCTAAATGTGGAGCCATGTATTATGCTAATCGTGTAACAAAAGAATATCCCAATTATGATGTGCGAGTGTCAATTCTGGGACATTTGCAGCGAGGCGGATCTCCCTCGGCACGTGATAGAATACTAGCGAGCAGAGTAGGACTTGGGGCTATAGAGGCTATTATGCAAGGCCAACGTAACGTGATGGTTGGAGTTAAAAATGATGAAGTGGTTTACGTTCCTTTTTCAGAAGCCATTGGAAAGAAAAAACCGATCAGTCCAGAATTGATAAAAGTACTGGATGTATTATCTATTTAAAGAAGAAAAATAAAATAACTGATATATGCCGCAAGTTAATGGTCGTATTTCTCAAGTAGTCGGTCCCGTTGTGGACGTGTATTTTGAAACAAATGGAAAGAGTGCGGAAGACGTACTTCCCAAAATTCATGATGCAATTGAGGTGAAGCGTACCGATGCAAAACCGTTGGTATTGGAAGTAGAACAACACATTGGCGAAAATACCGTGAGAACGGTTGCAATGGACAGTACGGACGGTTTGCAACGAGGATTGGATGTAGAACAGACTGGAGCACCAATTAGAATGCCGGTCGGTGATCAGATTAAAGGCCGTTTACTGAATGTTATTGGGGAGCCAATAGATGGTATGGTAGATTTTAATCGTGCAAATGCTGCTTCTATTCACCATGAGCCACCTAAATTTGAAGATTTAAAAACTTCTCAGGAGGTCTTAACGACTGGTATTAAGGTGATAGATTTATTGGAACCTTATGTAAAAGGAGGTAAAGTAGGTTTATTCGGAGGTGCCGGAGTAGGGAAGACTGTGCTGATTATGGAGTTGATAAACAATGTGGCAAAGGGTCATGATGGATATTCTGTGATAGCTGGAGTTGGAGAGCGTACACGTGAAGGCAACGATATGCTGCGCGAAATGATTGATTCAGGTGTCATTAAATATGGACAAGATTTTAAAAAATCTATGGATGAGGGGCATTGGGACCTCTCTAAGGTGGATTATAACGAACTCGTAAAGAGTCAAGCTACTTTGGTTTATGGACAAATGAATGAACCTCCTGGCGCAAGAGCTTCTGTGGCTCTTTCCGGACTTACTGTTGCAGAATCATTTAGAGATGAGAGTGCGAAAACTGGAAAATCTTCCGATATATTGTTTTTTATTGACAATATCTTCCGTTTTACGCAGGCTGGTTCTGAAGTTTCTGCATTGCTTGGGCGTATGCCTTCTGCTGTAGGTTATCAACCGACGTTAGCAAGCGAAATGGGTGCTATGCAAGAGAGAATTACGTCAACAAAGGATGGTTCTATTACCTCTATTCAAGCTGTTTATGTGCCGGCAGATGATTTGACTGACCCTGCTCCTGCTACAACCTTCTCTCATCTAGATGCTACGACAGTATTGAGTCGTAAAATTACGGAATTAGGCATTTATCCTGCTGTAGATCCGCTGGCATCTTCTTCTCGTATTTTGGATGCTTCAATTATAGGCAAAGATCATTATGATTGTGCACAACGCGTGAAACAGATTCTTCAGAAATACAACGAACTTCAAGATATTATTGCTATATTGGGTATGGATGAACTGTCTGATGAAGATAAGTTAACAGTTAATCGCGCTCGTCGCGTACAGCGTTTCCTGAGTCAGCCATTTACAGTGGCTTCACAGTTTACAGGACTTCCAGGTGTGATGGTTTCTCTTGAAGATTGTATTAAAGGTTTCAATATGATTCTAGATGGTGAAGTAGATGATCTTCCGGAACAAGCCTTTCTGAATGTAGGAAGTATTGAGGAGGCCATTGAAAAAGGACAAAAATTAATGGAAGCTGCTAAAGCATAATTATTTATTGAATAATATGAAGCTAACAATTGTTTCGCCTGAAAAGATCCTGTTTAAGGGAGATGCCGATATTCTTAGTGTACCCGGAACGACGGGACGCTTTGAAGTGCTTGATCATCATGCGGCCATTATTTCTAGTTTGAAAGCAGATAAATTGATTTACAAATCACATGGTCAGGAAGTAAGTGTTGATGTTTTAGGTGGATTTATTGAGGTGGCAGACAATGTAGCCTCTGTTTGTGTGGAGGTTTAGCAAAAGATGGAAATGGGTCGTAATTATACTCACATGCGCAATGTATACAGTTTGAGTATGCTGTCTACGATAGTGTTGGGCTATTTGGTTATTAGTGCTGTTGTGT
>JAQVXN010000014.1 GCA_028709135.1 Bacteroidaceae bacterium
GCTGCGTTATCCGATTCTGACGGTATCAATACCACGGGAAATGGGGTAGGTCACGATTTGGAAATCATTATTGATGGCGATGAGGGTAAAACTTATCTTCTCAATGATTATTATAAAAACGATTTCGGCAGTTATACGCGTGGGGTGGTTTCATTTCATATTCCAACTTTGACAGATGGAAAACACCGCCTCTTTTTTCGTGCGTGGAATTTAAAAAATCACTCCTCTTCGACAATTTTGAATTTTGTGGTCCAGACTGGTTTAAGACCTTCTATACTTGATGTAAATGCTTCTAAAAATCCGGCTACCACGAAAACAACATTTATTATTTCGTATGATCGTCCTGACACAGAAACGAAATTTACGATTGAAGTCTATGATTGTTTCGGTCGTTTGTGGTGGAAAAACGAAGAGACTGGCACTTCTGCCGGTGGTTATTATACGGTAGATTGGAATTTGACTTCAAACAGTGGTGTTCCGTTGCCTTCCGGACTCTATTTATATAAGGTAGGCATTTCTTGTAATGGAAGTAAAGAAAGTACAAAAACGAAGAAAATACTTGTGCGCAGACAATAAAACTGTGGTTTAAGAGTTTTCATTATGAGTGACTACAAACGAAAAATGAGAAAGAAAATAATCATCATAGTTTCACTTTTGGGCTTTTTTATGGTTTCAAAAGCAGAAGACATTAAAAGTAAATTTAACCCCGTTCAGACGGCGGTAATTTCCCAGAGCATTTCGCCCGATGCGCATGCTGGTGGTATGGGAGATATTGGTGCTGCTACGGAACCTGATATCAATTCTCAGGCTTGGAATGCTGCAAAATATCCTTTCTGCATCAGTCGTGCCGGTGTTTCCATGAATTATACGCCTTGGTTACGCCAAATTGTGGACGATATTGATTTAGCCTATTTGGTAGGATATATGCGCTTGGGCGATTATCAGGCTGTGAGCGGTTCGTTGCGCTATTTCTCTTTGGGCGAAATATCTACTTACGATGGGACCTCTTCGGAATCAGATGCTCCGAGTATGACCATTAAACCTTATGAATGGTCTTTGGATGTGGCTTATTCCCGCATGTTGAGTGAAAAGTTTTCTGCTGCTGTCACGTTGCGTTATATTTATTCCGATATCACGGGCCATCTTGAAGACGGTTCTCAACCCGGTACTGCTTTTGCTTTTGATCTGGGAACTTACTACAATACTTATGTAAACATGGGCAGTCGCGAATGCCAGCTTGGCGTAGGTTTTTGCCTTTCAAATATTGGAAGTAAAATAAATTATGGCGATGATTATTCTTACTTTATTCCGAGTAATTTGCGTTTGGGCGTAAATTATATGGTGCCTTTGAACGAGTATAATCGTATCTCCTTTGCAGCTGATGCCAACAAATTACTGGTTCCTACTTATCCTACCGATGCTCAATGTGCAAAGGCACTGGGTTATAAAACGGATGATGGACAGGATCATACGGCAGATTATCAGGTTTATCGAGAAGAGCATTATTACAATATTTCTCCCATTTCCGGTATCTTTAAGGGTTTTAGTGATGCCCCCGGTGGATTTAAGGAAGAGTTGGAAGAGGTACAATGGAGTATCGGTGCGGAATACACCTATAATGACAAGTTTATTCTTCGCGGAGGCTATCATCATGAAAGTGCCAACAAGGGGAATCGAAAATATTTTACGTTAGGTGCGGGTTTCCGCATGAACGTGTTTTCTCTGGATGCCGGTTACGTAATTGCGACTTCGGCTTCCAACCCCCTGGACCAGACTCTCCGTATATCATTGGGGTTTGATTTTGATGGAATTAAGGATATTTTCCATCGAGGAAGATAAAAGCGTTTTTTCAATGAATATCAAGGTAGGTTTTGGTTACGATGTACATCAGATTGTTGAGGGACGCCCATTGTGGTTGGGCGGGATACGAATTCCGTCATCTTTTGGACTGCAGGGTCATAGTGATGCTGACGTACTGATTCATGCTATTTGTGACGCTCTTTTGGGTGCTGCAAATTTGCGGGACATCGGTTTCCATTTTCCTGATACAGACATGGCTTATGCCGGCATCGATAGTAAAAAACTATTGTCTGAGACCCTTTTGCTTTTACATCAAAAAGGTTATCGAGTAGGCAATGTGGATGCCACGGTTTGTGCGGAAGTTCCCAAATTGAATCCCTATATAGAACAAATGAAAGAGTGTCTTGCTCCTTTGATGGAAGTTGAATCTGACAGTATTTCCATCAAAGCCACAACAACGGAGCACCTTGGTTTTACCGGTCGTATGGAGGGCCTTTCTGCTTATGCTGTTGTTCTAATTGAAAGAGACGGTCTAGTCTAATTCGAGGTATTCTTTTGTTTTAAAATCTGCTCTACTTTTTTATCTACCCATTTTGAAACATTTTCTCCGTGTTCTAATTTCTCTCTAACTTCTGTGGAACTGACGGGAAAAAGTTTTTGCTTTTCTAGTAAATGTACATTATTGGGAAGTAGTGCGGTATTTATGTCGAAGCCCTTTCTGGGGTAGATCAGAATATCATGGTGTTTTAAAATTTCATCGGCGTGGAACCACTGGTCAAAGTTAAGCCAGTTATCTGCACCGATGATTAGCGTAAATACATGTTCAGGAAATGTTTTTTGTAATTCTTCCAAGGTGTGGTACATGTAGGAAGGGCGGGGTAAGTGAAATTCAAAGTCTGAAACTTGTAGCATGGGATGTCCTTTTACGGCCTGTTGAGCCATTTCCAGCCGCAAGTTGTCGTTCATCAGGTGCAGATTTTTTTTTAGAGGATTTTGTGGCGAAACGAGCAACCATATTTCATCTACCATTCCGGTACGGCAAATGTTTTCTGCCAGTGCGACGTGAGCTTTATGAATGGGATTGAAAGAGCCTCCAAAGATGCCGGTGCGAATCATGCGTTTTTCTGAAGAAAGTTTTTTACGGTATGCAGTGTTTCTTCTTCAGCTTTTTCCAGAGTATCGTTAATGATAATGTGGTCAAACTGATTGGCAAAGGAGAGTTCAAAACGGGCTTTATGGATACGGTCATTAATGACTTCTTCCGCGTCTGTGGCGCGGTGTTCCAAACGTTCCCGCAGTATTTCGATGGAGGGCGGTTGTACAAAAATCAGCAACGCGCGATTGCCGTATATTTTTTTTACGTTGATGGCGCCTTTCACATCAATGTCCAATACTACATTTTCTCCGACTTGCAGTTGCCGTTCTACTTCGGATTTCAAAGTACCATAGAACTTGTCGTGATAGACTTCTTCATATTCCAAAAAAGCGTTTTCCTGAATTTTTTGACGAAAGGCGTCGGGTGATAGAAAAAAATAATCCTTTCCGTTTTGTTCCTCTCCACGCGGATTCCGGCTCGTGGCACTCACAGAGAAATGTAAATTTTCTACGTGGTTCATCAGGAATTGTATCAGCGTGCTTTTACCACTGCCGCTCGGGGCGGAGAAAACAATAATTTTTCCGGTCATTTCCATTTCTAGAGTACGTTCAAAACCTGTTCTTTAATCTGTTCCAGTTCGTCTTTCATCTTGACCACTAGATTTTGCATTTCTGCCTGATTGCTTTTACTTCCCAAAGTGTTGATTTCGCGTCCCATTTCTTGAGAAATAAAACCCAGTTTTTTGCCTTGAGTCTCATTTTTCTCCATGGTTTCTGTAAAATACTTCAAGTGATTTGAGAGGCGTTGTTTCTCCTCGTTGATATCCAGTTTTTCGATGTAGTAAATCATTTCCTGTTCCAGACGCCCCTTGTCATATTCCACGGAAGGAATCTCTTTAAGTCCTGATACCAGCTGCTCTTTAATCTTGTCGATACGGGCACGTTCATAAAGTTTTACTTCCTCCAGATAAGTTTCTATGTTTTTGAGTTTTTCATCAAATTTTTTATGCACGGCGTTGCCTTCCTGTTTTCGGAAGTCAATTAATTTATCGATAGCGTTTTGAATCGTGTTTTTCACCGGAGCCCATTTCTCGTCTGTCAACTCTTCAGACGTTTGTTGTTGAGTAATGTTCGGCATTCTGGAAATTACCTGCCACCAGTCGTTGGGTTCGTTTATGCTTTGAAGTTTGCAGATATCTTTGATTTGTGCAACGTAGTGCGCAATAACGTTCTTATTTAATGTGGTTGATTGCGTCAGGTTGACATCTTCAATCCAAAGGTTGAAATCTACTTTCCCACGTTGCAAGCGTTCTGTGAGTAGGGAACGTATTTCCAAATCTTTTTCAAAAAACATGGGGGCAATGTGCGTACTGATGTCCATATTTTTGCTGTTGAGCGATTTAATCTCAACATGAATTTTCTTTTCTTCAAAAGAGGTCTCGGCTTTACCGAATCCTGTCATTGATAGTACCATGAGTTATGTATTTTCTGCAAAGGTAATGTAAAAATCCTGCAAACGAATACGAAACAAATGAATTTGTTTTGCCGAATGCAGTGGAATTTTAAGAAACAATTTGGATTTCTGCTCTAAACGATCTCAAAATAAAAAAGTATAGATCCTGTTGGTAGAATTTGATAAACACATCCATCGTTCAACATATCTCAGAGCGTTTTAGAAGTTGTTATTTGTAAAAAACAGAATGTTATTCGAAAAACACAAGAGGCTACTTGTCAAAAATAGAACAAACATATTTTTACGCAAGTCTGATATGCACTAAACAAGTTGAAAGTCAAGTTCTTATTTTCTATGACATTTTGAGAGAATGCACACACTTTGCACACGTATCTAAAAGTGATGAACACGCTGAAAAAGCTTATTTTGCAATTCGAGAAACACATGAACCATTTGTGTATCCTATCAAACATATAATAGTGGCGTGTGATGAAATTATGAAGAATCAACACAATTAAATTTATAATTCAATGAAAAAGTTCAGTTTTGTATTATTGTTTGTTTTTGTTTTTTGCATTTGCAAAAGTGATGATGGGAATGTTTTAGGGAAAGTGCACTTCCAAATACCTACAGACTTACCTAAGATAATTGTTCCAGCAATTCTTAAAGATAGTGTTAGAGCAAATTTAATATTTGATACTGCCGCAAAAGGTGCCATCTGGATTGATTCTACCTTTTGTGCAGATCATCGTTTGAATTTTGGGACTTCAGGAATAAACTATAACACGGGATGCGCATGGGCAAGTGACAGTATCAGTACGCCAGGAGTATTATATCAAAGACCAGAAACATTCGCGATTGGAAATATTCCAATAAAATATGACGGTGTAATAAAATGGAACTACAGAAGATATAATGGAGAACGATATGATGGAATGGTTCATATCCCTTTGGATGATTCCATTCACCTCTGGGAAATTAATTTTGAAAACGGTTTCATTCAAATCCATCCGAATTCTACATTTAAGGCTCCTGTTGGAACAAAATTTTTCCCAATGAAGCATTTGTCGGTAACAATGCCTATATCCATACATTTCCCGGATAAAACTGTACTAAAAGTACGCCGAAGATGTCTGATCAATATAGCAGCGCATCATGACATTTCAATTATCAACAATCTTCCGGAGATTGCAATTTTAAAGAGGCAAAAAAACGGAATATGGATATGCAATGTGAATGGTTACGAATGTTGGCACACAGTATCAGCAACGGTATTTAATCAATACAAAATGGATTCTCTTAGATTATATACCTATCAAAATTTAAATCATTGTGCAGGACTTGCTGATTATATATTAGGATCTAATTTCCTGAAAAGATTCAATTTGTTTTTTGATTTAAAACACAAGCGCCTGGGATTGCAACCCATCAGCAGGTTTCATCGTATTACAGATCCATTGGTTCGCCGTTATCATTACAGCATGAATGAAAAGAATATAATTACCTACATGGCGAATTATACCGGGAACTATTATAAACGTGCCGGACTAAAAGTGGGAGATAAAATACTTTCCATTAATGGTATGAATTTGGCACAAATTACGAATGCAGACATGACGAAACTATTTGAGTTAGGTACGTTAAAGTATTTGGTCAAACGAAAAGGAAAAGTATTGTCCATCATTGTTCAGATCAATAAAAATGAAGCATTGGGAGATTAAAAATGATAACAGCGAAAGTGTTAATTTTGTCTTTTATTTATTTTATCTGAGAAATCAGATAGCGATGAATGCTTTTTTATTTTAACTTTGTAAGTGCTATAAAAAACTCATGAGATGAAAAACTTGTCTGAACTATGGGACTATTTGGTATGCCATTTTCAGCCTCAACAAGAACTGATTAAACTGAGATGTAAATGGATGCCGCAGATTACAGAAGGACTTCCTCTTGATGCACAAAAAAAATATGTTGATGCCATTCGTTTGTTGGTAGTACCCTGCGTTAGTGCAATACCTTATTTGTTGGATATGAGAGATGCTGCATTTTGCCGCTTCATTCAACGAAAAAAGATTCTTGATAGTGATTACATTGTGGAAGAATCTCCTTTTAATGTTCTTTTTGATACCATACTTGAGAAAACTGAAAAAATTCCGTTGGAAGAATTGGAACTGGGCTATTTTACATGTAATTTACCGTTTCACCGAATTGAAAATACACGCCATTACAATATTACAATGAAGCCTTTGGAATGGACTTCTTTGAAAAAAGTGTGGTTGTTTTTGGTGCAAATTAAATTATCCTATAACTGTGATTTTTCTCATGAATTATTATTTCATAATCCCACATTTTCAGCTGTCGAACATTATCATTGGACTTCTGACCAATGGATTTTGGAAAAGGAGATGAAGTTGTCCGTTATAGAAAAAGAGATTATCCAGTATTCCTTAGCAGGATTGAACAGTAAGGAAATAGCAGAAAGAACACGTTATAAAGAAAATTCGATTAATACTTATCGTTGCAATTTATTGGAAAAGTTGCATGTCCACAATATCTGTGAAGCCATTGCAAAATGCCAAAAATATAATATGTTGGATTAGTCTGGCTTTGAAATCAGTTGAAATAAGAAGGAAAATTATGACGATCATATACATTTCCGGATTAGTTTACTGACTGTCGCTATTTTTATTCCATTTATCTGATGGGGTCAAGAGAAAAAGATGAAAAAATTGGTAATCATGTTCCATTGATTTGTATGTGAAGCAAAAGAAATGTTATCGAAACATACCATCTGATCGATTATAGATATTTCTAAATAGCTTGATAGATGAAAAGATTGAATCTAATATTATTATTGTTGATGCCTATTTTGGGGTATGCATCTAAACCTGACAGCATAAATGTTAGAGGTGAAATAAGGGATTCTTTCACGAAAGAATTTCTCGAAGGAGTTGAAATTACTGTCATGTACCCGGATAGTTCGGTTATTCATGTTGATTCGACTTCGCATGCCATAGAAGTTAGAACTAGTGGCTATTATTCTTATACTCCAGGTGGACAATATTCTCTTAAAGTTCCGGGATCCGGTACGTATTTGATAAAAATACAGCAAAGGGGATATCAAACCAAAATTTGCCGTTTTTTTGTTCCATTGAGAAAATATGCTAAATGGGTAAGAGATTGGAATGAGAATTTTGAAATAGAGAAAATTCATCAGGTTCATGAAGTGCAACTTGGAGAGGCTGTGGTTAAGGCAACAAAAATCAAAATGGTTATGAAAAGAGATACCATTGTATTTAATGCAGATGCATTCCAATTGAGTCAGGGAAGTATGCTGGCACAGCTAGTGGCAGAATTGCCTGGAATGAAATTGAATGATGGTGGTGACATTAGCTACAATGGAGAACACGTAAGTTCTCTTCTAGTTAATGGAAAAGATTTTTTTAAGGGGAATCCGCAAATTGCATTACAAAATCTGCCGGCTTACATGGTGAATAAAATTAAAATTTATCGTCGTAGTGAGAATGGAGACTATTTGAATAAGGATTTAGCAGAAGTCAACAAAAACAAAAAGCTTGTGGTCGACGTAAACTTAAAAAAACAGTACAACCAGGGATGGATAATAAATGCTGAGGCATCTGGGGGAACTAATCATCGGTATATGGAACGTGCTACATTGTTACGTTATACGGATCATTCAAAATTCTTTGTTTTTGGGAATTTCAACAATATGAATGATACGAAAGTTCTTGGCAATGATAGTTATCGACTATCGTCTTGGATACCGGTTGGACTTCAAAAGCTAAAAATGGGTGGTCTTTATTTGGATTGTGATGACAAAAAAAATGCTATATATTACCACAGTGATTTAACAGTGAAACATCTTGCAACTGATGAAGAAATGATTTCATCTTCAGAAACATATTTAAATGCCGGAAATATTTATGGCCGGAACTATAGTCTGAACAGAGCTAAAAGAACGGATGTTTCATGGAAGAATGATTTCAGTTATTCCGGAAACAAATTGTACCTGCAATTTTGGCCTAATATACAATATTTTCGAAGAGAAAATAATGGCATTTATCGAAGCGCTAATTTTAATGGAGATCCTAAAGATCAGCGCAGAGGGGCATCGATAGATAGTGTTTTTGAGCCTGCAAGTAGCAGCAGATTGAATGAGTTACTGATTAATAAAGTAAGCAACAGTACTTATGGAGTAAGTAAATCTTTTTTTATAAATGGTAGGTTGCAAAGTAATTTTACTACTCCGTTACTAGGTAATAATATGGGGGTAAAACTTGTCGGTTCTTATAATCATGATGATGATGACTTATTTTCCCATTATAACTTATATCAGCCCAAGGGAATACAAAAAGAAGATTTTAGAAATCAGTATACATTAACGCCTTCTCGAAGTTATTACTACATAACAGAAGTAGGATATCAATGGATTTTCAGTAGATTACGCGATGTTTCTTTTAATGTGGAATACAGTTATGAACAAGATTATTTGAATGGGCAACGTGAACTTTATCGCCTTGACAGTTTGTCGGGATGGAATACGCCCGAGAAACATTCATTAGGCGCTCTTCCTTCAACGACAGATTCTCTTCATGCGGCGTTAGATTGGCAAAATTCTTATTATCAAATAAGACGTAAGCAAAATCAAACAACAACTTTTTCAATAAACAAAAATTTTGGAGAAGGAAGTTGTCTTTCTTTTTCATTCCCCTTTAACAAAAATGACTACATTATTAGAGATACTCGTAATAATCAGAATCGAAAGTTGAAACATAACCTTTCTGCATGGTCTCCGACAATTTCGCTCTTTTTTAATCCTTTTGGATGGAAGATCCCGGACAGATTAAACAGTTCGTATAATTATGAAATAATTGAGCCTCACATGTTGAATTATCTGGATGTGATTGACAATGCAAATCCCTTAATAATTCAATCAGGTAATCCTAATTTAAAAGATGTAAGGCAGCATTCGTTTAATTTTAGTCGAAGAAAAACGATCGCTAGAAAACAAAAAAATATAAGTATTACTGCTTTGTGGCACATTACTTCAAATGCGGTCGCTCAAGCAATGACTTATGATCGCAGTACCGGTGTACGCACATATAAACCTCAAAACATTAATGGTAATTGGGATGTTAATTTGGGCTTTGATTATGGTCAGGCGGTGGATTCTATGAACCATATAAATGTGTCTACTTCTACAAAAATTAATTATCAAAACAATGTTGACTACTGTTCCGAAAGAGGCGGTGAGACGGTTGATCCATATCGAAGCAGTGTAAGAAATCTTCGTTTAAATGAAGATTTCCAAGCCGTGTATAATCTTAAAACGATGCGTTACGAGGGCCATATGGGATGCGAATGGGTTAATTTGACTAGTCGACGAGATAATTTCAATAAAGTAAATGCAGTTGATTTTAAATATGGAGTTTCAGCACGTCTTCCTTTATTATTGGGAACGGAATTAAATACAGATTTGACGATGTACTCTCGTCGAGGTTATAACGATGCGAGCATGAATGATGACAATTTGGTATGGAATGCGGATGTAACGAAAAGTTTTCTGAAAAGTAAAAATTTGATTTTGAAATTGGAGGGTTTTGATTTGTTACATCAATTGGATAATGTGCGCACGGAAGTCAATGCGCAGGGCAGAACAGAAACCTGGTATAACGTAGTACCCAGCTATTTGATGCTGCATTTGATTTACAGGTTAAATGTACTGCCAAAGAAGAAAAATTAGATGTGTTTTATCTGAAAAATAAGATATTAAAAGGTACGAAAAATAATTACCTTTGTTCCTATAAAGAAGAAATGATGAATGATTGGCTGATTTATTTGCTGAAGGTGAATATGGTAATGACGGTGTTATACTTGTGTTACCAACCCGTACGCAATCATCCTAATTTGAAAATGCGAAGAGGATGTTTATGGTTGTGCTTGGTACTTTCATTCATTCTTCCGTTGATTCATCGTTATTTTACGATTGCTTTTACAAATATTCCTGCGTCCGTACTTCCTATGGGTTTAGCTCATTTTACGACGTTACAAAATACTTACCGACAATTGGAATCTGAACAGAACGTGAAAATATTTTCATTGGTGATACAAGGAATTTATGCTGTTGTTTTAGGGGTTCTATTGGCAAAATTTCTAATTGCCATCGTTCTGGAGTGGAGGAAGACAAGGTCGGCAAAAACGTTTGAAATGGCAGGCAAAGGCCTTAAGATATTAAAAGGCAGTGGTGGGCCTTTTTGCTTCGGACGCAGGATTTATATTTTTGAAGACACGCTGCAAGAAGCTGGTTTGAACTTAATGATTCAGCATGAACAAGCGCACGTTGATGGGTTGCATACGCTCGATATATTGGTTTTTGAGTTTACAAAAATAGTGTGCTGGTTCAATCCTTTTGCTTGGTTGCAAACAAAAGCAATGCGCTATTTATTGGAATGCACGGCGGATCGGAAAGCTGTGGAAACAACGTCGGAGAAGTCGGCTTATCTGACGCTCTTGTTGAAGAAGTTAACGAAAGAAGTAAATCCGGTGTGTTCATCTTTTTATGGCCGGAATCAATGGATGAGAATGAGCTTCTTGCTAATGGATCAAAATGAAAAGAAAAAGCGTTTCCTATTATTCTTGTTGGCCGCAGTGATGATCCTGTTTTTTGGAATCTGTCAAAAGAGAATAGCTGGAGGTTGCGATTTGTTTTCTCCGTCTACTTATATTATGAAAAGTCATACAATGCCGGAATCCAGATTAATCATGAAAGGATATTCAAAGAATCCATCTATTGTTCTTACCGAAAGGAATAAAAAGTTGCCAAGTTATTTTTTAGATAAATTACAGGATGACAGCAACGCCAACATCGATATGAAAGACTTTAAGCTTCCAGTATGGCAAGAAGATAAGATTCCTGCTGTTTCTTATTTTAATGAAAGGACATCAGATTGCTATGTTGTGAAAATGATCAGAAACTGTAGTAATAACAACGACGTTTTTACAATTAACATTACACAATTTCAAAGAATAAAGAATTCAAGAAGTTGGGCACAATGTGGAGAAAAGTATTATATCTTGAAAATCAGATGATTTTGGGATAGTGAGCGACTAGATTTGTAATGATATTTGTAATATTAAGGTAGGATAGAAATCAATCTTTGATTATTTTGTATTTTGCCTTGCGACGTATTAAAAAGTGATGATTATTTTTGGCTTAATTCATTAAAGAATGAAAGAAAAGTAATAACAAGATACATTTTAAAAAGAATGAAAATAGCCAAATCGAATCGTTTATTTAAATATACAATTTTATTATATTCGTGAGACCACGATAAATAAATTTTTGTATATTTGCAAATATACAAGAGGACAAACTTGTTAACATGAATACGTATATTAAGGAATATGAAGAAATCATACCATTAAAGAAAAACATACTTTTAACTATTCTTTTTCTGATCACATGTTTTACAAATATCTGTGCAAAGAATTACGAGCATTCTGTAGAAGGATTTGTTGTGGATTATATCACAGGTAAAGGCATGTCAGAAATTACAGTTACTTTGATGAACGCGGACAGTGTTGTTCTTGACACAACAAAAACAATTTCGGCTGATGATGAAATAGATGGGGGAAGATATCATTTCATGGTTCGAAAAACTGGGACCTATATAGTTAAAGCAGTTTGTCCGGGATATAGCGATGGTTATACGACATTCCAACTACGAAGCAATCGAGAAAATGGTGTTTTTGTACCGATTATGCGTCTTATTAAAGCTGTTTGGCAACTTCCGGATGCAAAAGTTACTGCTACGAAAATCAAAATGGTAACGAAAGGTGATACGATTATTTATAATGCAGACGCATTCAGATTGGCAAATGGTTCTATGTTGGATGCGCTTATCAGTAAACTACCAGGGGCCAAACTTACCAAGGATGGACAAATCTATGTGAATGGCAAATATATTGAAAGTTTGTTGGTGAATGGCCGCGATTTCTTTTCTGGTAATCCGAAAATTGCGTTGGAGAATCTTCCGGCTTATACCGTAAACAAAATTAAGGTTTATAACAAATTTGGTGCACAATCAGAATTGATGGGACGCGATATGGGTGACAAAGTATATGTGATGGATGTGAGGCTGAAAAAAGAATATTCAATGGGATATATCGAAAATATGGAAGTCGGCAAGGGTACAAAGAATCGATATAAGGCAAAAGCTTTCGGGTTACAGTTTTCTAACAAGAGCCGAACGGTTGTTTATGCCAACATGAATAATTTAAACGATAATCAGAATGCTGACGTTGGTGGCAATTGGTGGACACCCGAAAATATGCCAACCGGCCTCCTTTCTACAAAAAACGTTGGACTGAGCTATTTATATGGTGATTGTACTGGAAAGGATTCTTGGGCGAGTTCTGAGAATACGTTTTTGCATACCGATGAAGACAATCGGACACGTGAAAGTAGTCAAATTTTTCTCTCCGGAGGAGATTCTTTTAGAAAGAGCGAGAGGATACAGATGTCGCGATCTACAACATGGAATTCCAAGAATCATGCTCTTCTCGTTGCGAGGAATTTTTTTGCAGACAACGATTTAATACTTTATTATACGAAAAAGAAAACAACAGGTAGTGGTTTCGCAACTATTTCTGATTCTACATCGATACTTAATCGGTTATTGACAGAAACTTCTGTTAACAACAGTAATTTCAACTTCGAATTTTCACAAAATGGTTGTAAAAAAATAATTGCAGACATGCTTTGTTGGAAAGTAGACATCAGTTATGATCGGTTTAAATCAAAGGATTTTTCTCTGTATGATTTGACATACCAGAATTCTTTAATTTCACGAGATTTTCGCAATAACTATCTGGATAAACTTCATCAAAACTTGGAAATGAATACCGAAATAAATTATGGCATGGGCTGGCAAAATAGGTTTATTAATTCTGGATATAGTTATACTTACAAATTCAATAAGACCGGAAATCTGCTTTATCGTCTCGACAAATTAGATGGAATCGACAGTTCTCGTTATGACCTACTTCCTTCTACAATTCAGGTTTTGGCTGATCTGATGGACAGAGCCAATAGTTATGATTATCACGAGTATCAGAATCAACATGAATTCTTCATTAGCTTTGGCGATAATAAATGGTTGGGGCACGGTCGCTGTATTCTGAAAATCCCATTTCGATTGTCAAATAATCAGCTCTATTACGAACGTATGGGGCGCCATGACGTAACACGTCAGAGTGTTTTCTTTGAACCTAATCTATTTATGAATTATATGGGAACACACAGTTATTGTAGTTTAACAGCAGACATGAGTTCCAATGTTCCAGATCTCGTTTCAATGGTAAATTATATGGACGACAGCGATCCTCTAAATATTTGCAAGGGGAATCCGGATCTGAAAAACATACGTAATTATGAGATAAATGCAGAAATGCGAATGAGCGGAAAACATCAGGAGTCAATATCATTTCAAACGAATTATCGTAAAATAGACAATGCGGTAGCTTATGGTCTGGTGTTTAATAAAAGCACGGGCGTTAGTACGGTAAAGCCTGTCAGCGTGAGTGGAAATTGGTTTGTGAAAGAAAAAATAGGATATATACGCGCGCTAGACAAAAAAGAAAAGTTGATACTGGATAACCAGCTTGATTTTACCTACAATCACAATATAGATATGTCCAGTGTGGCAGGACAGGCTGAGAGCCTGCGGAGTGTAGTGAATAATAGTAACCTGGATAATGAATTAAAGCTGGATTATAATTTCAGTGATAACAACAATCTTGGATTTCATGGGGGCATAAAGTATGATCGCATTAACAGTGGACAGATGGGCTTTACTGTGATTAATGCAGGGGACTTGAATCTGGGTATGAACACACAGATAGAACTTCCATGGACATTCCAAGTCTCCACAGATCTGAGTTTGTTTGCCAGAAGGGGTTATCAACAAAGTGAGATGAATACGACGGATTGGATATGGAATGCACAGATTTCTCGAAATTTCTGTAAGCATCATTTGCTTGCGAAAATTCAGGCACTGGATATCTTGCACCAGCTAACAAATACACAATATGTGGTTAATGCGCAGGGGCGTACGGAGAGTTGGCACAACAGCATCCCGCGCTATGTGATGCTGTCACTTTCCTGGCAGTTTAGTGCTAACCCCAAAAAACAGTAGAAGTATCTTTTAAAAAGACCGAAATTTTTACTAGGCAATAGAACTCGTTTGTAGTATTGATAATGCAACGAGTCATGAATTTTTGTTAGCAAATTGAATGGCAGAAGTGTCTTGATAGGCAAAATGATAAGTCTTATTTTGGTACCATAAAAAAACTTCCGTCAAGGTTATTGCTATATGCTAAAAAAACAAGGAAATGGAAGGGTTCCGTTGAAGTAAAGCTATTCTCTGTTTTTTAGTATTTCCTCTATGTGATTGAGTAAATCATCCCGTCCGATGCCTTTTTGAGAACTAACAGAAAAGTAAGGAGGTAGTTCTTCCCATGTCTCATTCAATTTGGAGAGAAAAGTGCGAACACTTTTTGGAAAACTGCCTTTGCGCGATTTGTCACATTTTGTAAAAACGAGGGTAAAAGGAACTTGATTTTTACCTAAATAGTTGATGAAGTCCAAATCAATTTG